>JAJAYN010000058.1 GCA_026786225.1 Burkholderiales bacterium
GCGTCGCACAGTGCGCGCAGATAATCGTCCTTTGCCGGATCAGCCCTGACGGGCGCGTATTTGACGCTCGCCACGCGGCCCTCGTCGATGAGCGCCTTGAGGGTTGCCGGTTTCAGGTAGGGGGCGGACTTGATGTAAACGACCGCCGGTTTTCCCATCGCGTCGGTGATGCGCCGAATGCCGATGCCCAAGCCCTCATCCGTAAACGGGAAGGTCATCGGCAGCACCATCGCGGTTGGGTACTTGCTGGATTTGATAATGGCCGCTTGATCGATGGCCTTGCCGTAGTCTGGGCCAAGGGAGGGCAGTATCCAGGTATCCTGCCCCGCTGCTTCGGCCAGGAAGTCCAGCGTGGCCGCATATTCAGAAAGGGCGATGTGATAAAAATTAGCGTTGCCCCCGTACATAATGGAGCGAACGCCGCCCGATTCCAGGTGAGCGATCAGCGCGCGATTGGCGTCTTTGTTCAACGAGAAATCGGCATGTCGCGCCATCGGCGGGACGGCGATCACGGAACGCAACAGGTCTTCTTTGGTGACGGGGGTCGTTTTCATCGCAGGTTCCGGATCAAGCTTAAATAACGGTTATTATGGTAGCGCTACCATTCCGGAATGATAAAATACGATAACCTTGCTGTCAAGGCGCTTTGTGGTCAAATTAGGCTCACGCTCTATCGCGTTTGACGATGGAAAAGCCGAGGTCAATGACGCGTTCTGCGACGGTCCGTCCTTCCGCGCGTTCGACGATGAACCGTGCCGCATGGTGACCGATGGCGTTACCGTCTATACGCACCGTGGTGAGAGCGGGAAAAGTGTCGGCGGCAAAGCCGAGATCGCCAAAGCCGAAAACCGCAAAGCGTGAGGGCACGGCCAGATTGCGAGCCTGCGCCTCGGTCAATACGCCGAGCGCCAGGATGTCGGAGCTGCAAAAAACGGCGTCTACGTCGGGGAATCGAGCGAGTAAATCGGATAGCCCGGTGCGTCCACTGCCCAGCGTGGTTGGCGCAGGGACAGTGCAGGCGCCCACTAACTCAACTCCCAATTTGGCGGCAGCCTCCTCAAATCCCTTGCGCCGCAATCCTGCGCGATGATCATCGGCCGTGACGATGGACAATTTCCTGTACCCGGCTGAGACGAGGTATTCGGCGACAGCTGCACCAACCTTCTCATGCGAAAAACCAACCAGCATGTCGATCGGTGTCGGCGTCAAATCCCAGGTTTCGACCACGGGAATGCCCGCCGCGAGTAATCGTCTGCGCCCTTCCGCCGAATGCATGATGCCTGTGAGTACGATGCCGTCGGGGCGGCGACCGATGATGGCGTCTAGCAGTGCGTCTTCGCGTGCACCGCCGTATCCGCTTTGCCCCAGCATCAACTGGTAACCGGACTCAGCTAATGCTTCAGTAAGTGCTTGCACCGTTTCCAGAAAGACCGGGCCGGCGATGGTCGGCACCAGTGCGGCAACGAGGCGACTGCGGCTGGAGGCGAGGCCTCCGGCGAGCATATTGGGCACGTAGCCGGTTCGTGAAATCGCATCGCGCACACGTTTAAGCGCGTCGGTGGAAACGCGATCGGGCGTATTGAGCGCACGCGACGCAGTGATCGCAGATACGCCGGCGACTTTGGCGACATCAGACAGCGTGATGCTTCCTGAGCCGCGTCTTGAGCGTCGTAATTTCGAAACCGGCGTAGGTGCCTCCAATGGTTGAGTGGACTGTTCGGCCATGCTTGGATGTTAGCGCAACCGTCGCCAGCTTACCAGTTGCCTGCCCGACAAACGGCGGAGTAGCGTAGAGCATATGAGGGAGAAATTCGGCATGGAGACCAACTTAAATCGCACCATGACTTGAATTCTTCACATTTCGGCCCTATCATTTAGCACTCTAAAAGGTTGAGTGCTAACAATTTCGCATTCCCTTCTATGTGTGCCGGTCATCAAAACCCCGGTTTTTCTTGTAAATCAATGCTTTACATTTAGGAGTGAGCTATGAAACTGCGTCCCCTGCACGATCGCGTGATCGTCAAGCGTTTGGAAGAAGAGCGGAAAACCGCATCAGGCATCGTCATCCCTGACACCGCCGCAGAAAAACCAGATCAAGGCGAAGTCTTGGCTGTCGGCCCTGGCAAGAAGAACGACGAAGGCAAGGTATTCCCGGTCGACGTCAAAGTTGGCGACAAGATTCTGTTCGGCAAGTATTCCGGCACCACCGTGCGTGTTGACGGTGACGAACTGCTGGTGATGCGTGAAGAAGACATCATGGCCGTCGTAGCGTAATAAAGCGGCGTCTTTCGTTCCAATGCGACGTTGCTCGGAAAATTTCTAGCTTGTGTACTTGATGTACACGTCGCGTCGAAATTCTTCTCGCGCCTTGCCTTGAAACGAAATACTTGCTTTCTTATCGCTCCGATCGCTTGGTCTTGCTAATTAAAAAAATTTGAAAGGAATTCATCATGGCTTCAAAAGAAGTTAAGTTCGGCGGCGACGCACGCGTTCGCATGGTTCATGGCGTGAATGTTCTCGCCAATGCAGTTAAAGTCACTTTGGGCCCAAAAGGCCGTAACGTGGTTCTCGAGCGTTCATTCGGCGCCCCGACCATCACCAAAGACGGTGTATCGGTTGCCAAGGAAATCGAACTCAAAGACAAGTTCGAAAACATGGGCGCACAGATGGTCAAGGAAGTTGCTTCCAAGACCTCCGATGTTGCTGGCGATGGCACCACCACCGCCACCGTGTTGGCACAAGCCATCGTTGTCGAAGGCATGAAGTACGTTGCCGCCGGCATGAACCCAATGGATCTGAAGCGCGGTATCGACAAGGCCGTTATTGCCATCGTTGCTGAGCTGAAGAAAATCTCCAAGCCAACCACGACCAACAAAGAAATCGCTCAAGTTGGTTCGATCTCGGCTAACTCCGACGAAAACATCGGCAAGATCATTTCGGACGCGATGGAAAAAGTCGGCAAAGAAGGCGTGATCACGGTTGAAGACGGCAAGTCACTCGACAACGAACTCGAAGTCGTTGAAGGTATGCAGTTTGACCGTGGCTATCTGTCCCCGTATTTCATCAACAACCCGGACAAACAAGTTGCGCTGCTGGAAGAGCCGTTTATCCTCTTGCACGACAAGAAAATTTCCAACATCCGTGACCTGTTGCCCGTACTGGAACAAGTCGCCAAAGCCGGTCGCCCATTGCTGATCATTGCTGAAGATGTTGATGGCGAAGCACTGGCGACCCTGGTGGTGAACAACCTGCGCGGTATCCTTAAAACCACCGCTGTCAAGGCACCTGGTTTTGGTGATCGTCGTAAAGCCATGCTCGAAGATATCGCCATCCTCACCGGCGGTACCGTGATCGCTGAAGAACTCGGCCTGAAACTCGAGAACGTGACCCTGAAGGATCTGGGCCGCGCCAAGAAGATCGAAGTCGGCAAGGAAAACACCACCATCATCGACGGTGCTGGTGACGAAGAAGCCATCAAGTCACGCGTTGCAACGGTTCGTAAACAGATCGATGACGCGACCAGCGACTACGACAAAGAAAAACTGCAAGAGCGCGTGGCCAAGCTGGCTGGCGGTGTTGCCGTGATCCGCGTCGGTGCTGCGACCGAAGTCGAAATGAA
>JAJAYN010000059.1 GCA_026786225.1 Burkholderiales bacterium
GGCACATATCGTTTGACTGATGCCATAACCCCGCTGGCACTACTGAAAAAACTCAACGATGGCGACGTCGTCACGATTGCACTTACATTTGTTGAAGGTGTCACCTTTGCAGATATGCGCGCGCAACTTGAGTCCGCCAAGGATCTTCAGATTACGTTGAGTGGTGTTTCAAATAAAGACATTCTGAAAAAAATTGGTGCTGGCGAATCCAGTGCTGAGGGATTGTTCTTCCCCGACACCTACCGTTTTTCTGCCGGCACCACCGATCTTGAGTTACTCAAGAAGAGCTATCGCATGATGCAGCAAAAGTTGGCGCTTGCGTGGGCGCAGCGCGACCCCAGCCTGCCTTATAAAGAGCCCTATGATGCACTCATCATGGCCTCCATCATCGAGAAGGAAACCGGCCGGGCTGAAGAGCGCCCCTTGATTGGCGCGGTTTTTACTAATCGTCTAAAGATTCCAATGCGGCTGCAGACTGATCCGACGGTAATCTACGGCATGGGACAGCGTTTTGACGGCAACATTCGTCGTCGTGATCTGACCACTGATACCCCCTACAACACGTATACGCGAGATGGATTGCCGCCCACGCCGATTGCCATGCCGGGCTGGGGTGCGCTGCTCGCAGCCGTCAAACCCGCGCAGACAGACAAACTATACTTTGTGGCGAAAGGCGATGGTAGCCATTACTTTTCGCGTTCACTCGACGAGCACAATCGCGCCGTCGCCAAATATCAGCTTGGGAAGTGACATGGCGGGCAGGTTCATCACGCTTGAAGGTATAGACGGTGCGGGAAAGTCTTCGCATTCGTCGTTTATTGCTGATCGCATCATGGCACGCGGCTTCGAGGTGATCACCACGCGTGAGCCTGGTGGTACAGCGCTGGGCGAAAAACTTCGCAGCATCGTGCTCAATGAAAAAATGCATGGCGATACCGAGACACTGCTCATGTTCGCTTCGCGCACCGAACAACTCGCCGACGTGATTTTGCCGGCGCTCGCAAATGGCGTGTGGGTCCTGTGTGATCGCTTCACAGATTCCACATTTGCATACCAATGCGGTGGGCGTGGCTTGTCCGAATCGCGTATCGCGACAATGGAGACGTGGGTGCATGGGCACCTGCAGCCCGATCTCACACTGCTGTTTGATGCCCCCCTTGAGGTGGCGCGCGAACGACTCAATTCGGGTACCAATGCGCCTGACAAATTTGAACGCGAACAGGGTGAATTTTTTTCCGACGTGCGTGCCGCGTATCTGAAACGCGCGGCGCAGTTTCCGCATCGCATCAAACTCATTGATTCAGCGCGCACGCTGGAAAATATTCGCACCGAGCTGGGTTTTTTGATTGATTCGCTGTGAACATCGACGTCCTTCCCTGGCATGATGCCCCGTTGCGTAGTCTCCTCAGTCGGCGCGAGAAGCTACCGCATGCCTTGCTGCTTTACGGTCGCCAGGGCATTGGCAAAGTTGTTTTTGCGCGGGCGTTGGCGCAATCCTTGTTGTGCGAATCCCCCCAGCATGGGTTGGCATGTGGTGCCTGCGCCGCATGCGGTTGGTTCACGCAAGCCAATCACCCGGATTTTCGCGAACTGATGCCGGAAGCATTAACTGCGGATGAAGGTGATACAGAGGCAACATCAGATCCCGACGCCAAAGAAAAGAAGAAGAGCAAGGAAATCAAGGTCGAACAAATTCGCGGCATCGCCGATTTCATGACACTTTCCACACATCGCGATGGGTTCCGGGTTTTGTTGATCCATCCGGCTGAAACACTCAATGCCAACGCAGCAAACTCACTCTTGAAAACGCTGGAGGAGCCCCCGCCACGCACCTTGATTCTGCTGGTAACAGATCAAATTGGCCGGCTTCTGGCTACCATCAAGAGTCGCTGCCAGCGTGTGATGGTGCCCGCGCCGGACAAGACAACCGCGCTGGCATGGCTCAAGACGCAGCGCGTTGCCGATGCCGATGCCGACACCGCACTCGGGCAAGCGGGCGGTGCGCCGCTATCTGCGTTGGCCTTTGCCGACGCCGACTATCAGTCGCAGCGCAAAGCCTTTATGCAGGTCCTGGCTGCGACCGATGCGGATCACCTTGCGGCTGCACAATCGTTTGAAAAAAGCGACTTGGCAAATGTCGTTACCTGGTTACAGACATGGGTGAACGACGTGGTGCGATCACGGCTGACGGGCGAAGTGCAATACCACTGCGACCAGAAGTCCGCAATTGCGCGCATTGCTGCCCGCGTGCATTTGCCCGCGCTGTTTCGTTATGAATCGCAATTGCGCCAGACGCGTCGTGCGGTCCACCACCCGCTGAATGCAAGACTTTTGCGCGAACAGTTGCTAATATCATATACGATTGCAATCACACCCGCGTAGAAAATGGCCGACACCAACGTAACGCCCATCAGGCGACCCGACGTTATTTCACTCAATCTCAAAGGCAAGAGCGCGCTTTACGCTGCGTGGATGCCCTTGTTGAAAGGGGGCGGACTTTTTATGCAGTCAACTGTCGATCACAAACTGGGTGATGAAATCCTGCTGGTGCTCACGTTTCTTGATGAAGCCACCAAGATTCCACTATCGGGGACCGTCGCCTGGATCAACCCACCGCACGCACAGGGAAATCGTCCCCAGGGCGTTGGAATCCGCCTGCCGGACAACGACGTTGGCCGGGATTTGAAAAAGAAAATCGAAGGCATTCTGGCACCGGTTGCCAAGTCGGACCGGGCCACCCATACGCTCTAGGAGGCGGGCTTTCGCGTTAGACGATATTTTCCTTTGACGCGCGGTCGAGCCATTTTTCATTGTTTGGAGGCACGAAGCTCTGCATGCGGGCAATTAAAGAAGACAGATCGCCGTCCACAATCAGACTGTCACGATGCGCATCGCGCAGCAGGCGCTCGTCCCTGGCATGATCGAGGAATTTCACAAGGTGCTCAAAGTATCCTGACACATTGAGTACGCCAACTGGCAACAAATGGTAGGCAAGCTGCTGCCACGTCAGCGCTTCAAACAATTCATCCAGTGTGCCGTAGCCTCCCGGCAAAGCAATAAAACCGTCGCAAAGTTGTGTCATCAGCGCCTTGCGCTCGTGCATGGTCTCCACGACATGCATTTGCGTAAGTCCAGCGTGACCGACCTCTTTTTCCATGAGCTTTCTGGGAATAACGCCAACGACTTCGCCACCAGCAGACAAACACGCGTCCGCCGCGACGCCCATGAGCCCGACGTGGCCACCGCCGTAGATCAGCCGGATATTGTTGTAAGCCAGCGTGGTGCCAAGTTGCGCGGCGGCCTGTTTGAATGCGGGATCCACACCCGGACTTGAGCCGCAGAACAGACAAATTGATTTGAGGCTTTTCCTGTTCGTATCCATCAGACAATTATACCGATGGCCTTTGGTGTGGCTCACAGCGATGCCATAATTGCGGCATGTTTATCGACTCTCATTGCCACCTCGATTTTCCGGAACTCGAAGCCGACCGCGTAAAAGTCCTGGCGCTCATGCGCAGCAACGCTGTCACGCATGCGCTAACCATTTCAACGACGCTCAAAACGTTTCCAGCCGTACGCGCGGTAGCCGAGGCCAACGACAATATCTGGTGTTCGGCGGGTGTGCATCCGGACGAACAAGTTGACGACCATGAAGCCTCGCTCGAAGAACTGCTGGAGATGGCAGATCATCCAAAAGTTGTCGCTATTGGCGAGACCGGGCTCGATTACTACCGGCTTCCCGAGCCGCTGGATTGGCAACGCGAGCGATTTCGCGTGCATATTCGCGCCGCGAAGCTGACGGGCAAACCACTGGTGATCCATACACGTAGCTCGTACGCCGACACCTTGCGCATCATGCGTGAGGAAGGCGCTGCCGACGTGGGCGGCGTGATGCATTGTTTTACCGAGGTGCAGGAGGTTGCCGATGCTGCCATGGCGATGAACTTTTATATTTCCTTTTCGGGCATCGTGACCTTCAAGAACGCAAGGGATTTGAAAGAAGTTGCCAAAAATATTCCTCTGAATCGCATGCTTATCGAAACGGATTCGCCGTATCTTGCACCCACGCCATTCCGCGGCAAGATGAACCAGCCGGGCTACGTGAAGCATGTCGCTGAGCATATTGCCGAGCTGAGGGGTATTTCGGTGGAGGAGGTGGCGAACGCCACCACGGAAAACTTCTTCACCTTGTTCACGCACGCGAAGCAGGGGTAAGCAGCATGCCCGGTTTTGCGGTCATCTACCGCTGGCGATTGAAGCCCGGCATGGAGGCACAGTTTGTCGAGGCGTGGTCCCGGATTACGGCGCTGTATATCGCACAGCGCGGTGGGCTTGGTTCTAGACTGCACAAGGGCCCTGACGACATTTGGTACGCGTACGCACAATGGGCAAGCGCTGAAGCACGGGTTGCTGCATTCGCCGGAGAATCGCTCGATCCGGCGGCGCGCGCGCGAATGCGTGAGGCGGTTGCCGAGCAGTTTGACGAGATTGTGCTTGAACTGGTCGCCGACCTGCTCGTCCTGTGAGCCATCGACGAGCAGACTCGATTTGCCTCGTGCTGTGCGAAATCGGCCACAAGGATAAGTCAGGGTTTCCC
>JAJAYN010000060.1 GCA_026786225.1 Burkholderiales bacterium
CCGGTCATCATCGATTGTTGTCCATTGCTGGGGGGGCTGTCGCTGTCAGCGATTTTCGCAGCAGACAAAGTGCTGGTGCCGGTATCGGCCGACTACCTTGCCGTCAAAGGGGCGATGCAGGTCGATAAGGCGTTGAACGCGCTTGGACCGGTATTGAAAAAACGCATAGAACGTCGCTACGTGATCACCCGATTTGATGCACGTCGCAAGATGTCGTGGGATATTTACACGACGTTTCGCGAACGTTTCGGCAACGAAGTCTGCGAGACGCGTATCGCAGAAAGTGTTTCCCTGGCGGAAAGTCCATTTGCAGAAACCGACGTCTTTGAGCACGCGCCGAACAGCCGCGGCGCTCAGGACTATCAGGCACTATACGAAGAACTCAAGGCAAACGACTTTCTCGCGCTGGCAGCCTGATTCAAACCCTTGCGTTATTGAACGGGCTGGTCTTTGCCGACAATCAGCGCGATTGCACCCTCCAGATCGGTGCCATCCCCGCGTGCCAGAACATCAACGACTTTGCATTCGAGAATGCTGCAGTGGTGATACATCTGCCGCAGCTTGATTTCGGCCTGCGCCTGATCGGCACCGTGGATGATGAGATTCTCCACCGTCATGCCAGAGCGCGTCTGAATACGAAAGCCGAATTTTTGCATGCACGCAGTTTAGCGTGATTCCGCTTTTTGCGTTTGTCGCCGCGCCCTCCGCAAGACGGAAGCGCGATGGACAGATACGCTCACTTGCTAACGATCCCATCTACAATACAAATCAACGATCGTGGCTGTATCGACGGGATTCTCCTGATTGATTCTCATTGTCTCCAGAGGCGGTAAAAATGAATCTGCGTGATTTGCGTTATCTGGTCGCACTGGCCGACCACAAACATTTTGGGCATGCCGCAGAAGCGAGCAATGTTTCGCAGCCCACGCTCTCAACACAACTAAAGAAATTTGAAGAAGAACTCGGCATGGCACTGGTGGAACGAAATCCACGCAATGTCCTGCTGACGGAAGTGGGCGAGGCTGTTGTCCAGAGAGCGAAGATAATTCTGCGTGAAGCCGACGAAATCAAGGCCATCGCGCGACGCGCCAAGGACCCGGAATCAGGAACGGTGCGCCTCGGTATTTTCCCGACGTTGGCACCCTACCTGCTGCCGCATGTCGTTCCCAATATCGTCAAGCGGTTTCCAAAGCTTGAATTGATTCTGGTCGAAGACAAAACCGAAGCGATCCTGAAAAAGCTCCACGACGGTGAACTCGATGCGGGCGTTCTCGCGCTGCCCATCCACGACGATTCACTGCACGCGGAATTCCTGTTTGAAGAAGCATTCGTGCTTGCGCTGCCGACGCATCATCGCCTCGCAAAAGCCAAACGCGTAAAGCTCAATGACCTCGCACTTGAAAGCCTGCTGCTACTCGATGACGGCCACTGCCTGCGCGACCAGGCGCTCGAAGTCTGCGCCATGACCGGTGCCGCCGAGAAGCACGGGTTTCGCGCCACCAGTCTGGAAACGTTGCGGCATATGGTCAGCGCCAATGTCGGCATCACCCTCATGCCCGCCCTTGCCGTGCACGCACCGGCACCGAATTCACCGGGCGTCAGCCTGGTGCCGTTCACCGAGCCCGCGCCGCATCGCCGCATTGCCATGATCTGGCGACGCACATCCGCGTTAACGGGATTTTTGCATCAACTCGTGCCGATACTGAAAGGCATCGATCCGAAGTTGCTGAAGGCACCGAAATAGTAAACACTACGACTGGTGACCCTCTCCAGCCATAAATGCGCCACGATGCCCGTGGATGCTGGGGTTTATCAAAATTTACGGCCATTTCTCAGCCGGTTTCAGGATGAGAAATCTGCTTCATTCAACGAAAACAGATTTCTCCCTTCGGCGACTTTGCGCAGACATTTAGGTCGCTTATCGACCCATCGATGCCGCCGTCGCCACAGTATCCGTCGCCAGGCCGGCACTCTTCACGCGGCGACCTCTGACGAGCGCGTAGAGTTTGGTAAACGCCCAATACACAAACTTCAAACCCAGTATCGTGGCGAGCACTTCTGCGAGCATCAGCCCGAAGGCCGCAAACACATTCCAGCGCGCCTGGCGAGCGCGGAATTTTGCGATGGCGGCGTCGCGGGCGATCTCGATGCTGTCGTAGAACGTCGGCACCACCAGCAACGTGAGGATGGTGGAGGTGATCGTGCCGCCGATGATGGCGATGGCCATTGGCCGGTAAAACTCACCGCCCTCACCCATGCCGAGCGCCACCGGCAACATGCCGGCAATCAGCGCGAAGGTGGTCATCAAAATCGGCCGCAAACGCACGCGCCCGGCGTGCATCAGTGCGTCTTCGCGACTCACACCCTGCGCTTCTTCCTTGCGCGCGCAATCGAGCAGCAGAATCGCGTTCTTGGCGACCAGGCCCATGAGCATGATGATGCCGATAAAGCTCATCAGGTTCAGCGTGCCGCCGGTCAATAAAAGTGCGACCACCACACCGATCAGGCTGAGTGGCAGGGAAAGCATCACCGGCAGCGGTGCCGTGAACGAGCCGAACTGGATCACCAGGATCAGGTACATGAGGCCGATGCCCATCACCAGCGCGATGCCCATTTCGGAGAACACTTCCTTCTGGTCGCGCGACGCGCCGCCCAGTTCAAGTCCGTAGCCGGTCGGGAAATCGATCTGCTTGGCAATCTTCATGGCGTCTGCCGTGATTTCACCCGGGGAGCGGCCCTGTGCATTGGCAGAAACGGTCACCATGCGCTTGCCGTCCGAATGCTGAATTTGCGCCGGGCCTTTGCCCATGGTCACTTTGGCGATCTGATCCAGCGGCACCATCATGTTGCTGCCACCCACTGCGATCGGCAATCTTTCGATATTGGCCGCACTCACGCGGTCATCGGGATGCAGGCGCACCGATACGTCGCGCGATTCGCCCGTCGGATCGACCCAATCGCCCACCTCGACACCCGCGAACGCAACGCGTAACGCCTGCGCCGCATCACCGACGGAAATACCCAGCGAATTGGCGAGGCCGCGATTAAGCTCAATCTGCAATTCGTCTTTGGGATCCTGCTGCGGAAAGTCCGACATCAACTGCGCCGGGGACCTTGGCCAGCTTCTCCATAAAGTCACCGGTGATCGCCATCAGGCGGCGCGAATCCGGACCGGAGAACAATATCTGTACCGGCTTTCTGGCGCCGTTGTTCAGGTCATCGAGCACCGTATATTCGGCACCCACAATCTGCAACATCAATTTGCGCAGGTCCACAGCAATCTCGCTGCCGGAGCGCTTGCGCTTGGTGCTCTTGCCGATGTCCACATACACCCTGCCGCCACCGGCGTCGACGTTGCTATTGGTGGCCACGGTCTCCGGCATTGTCCGCGCGAGCGCAGCGGCTTTCTCCACTTTCAATCGCGCATATTCCAGACTGGCACTCGATGGGATGCGCACTTCGATTGCAATAGAGTCTCCATCGGCTTTCGGCAGGAAGCTCGATCCACCGAGGGTGGCTTGCAACACGAGCGCGCCGACAAACGTAAATAATGCAATCGCCGCCATCGAACGCCGGTGATGCAGCGCCCATGCGATCACGTTTGCGTAGCGATCCGCCTGATGATCAAACCAGATGTTGAAGCGCTGCAGCAACAAGCTCAGCCCTTTCTTCGGCTGCTCATGGTAGCCGACCGGGTCACCCCAATAGGCCGACAACATCGGATCGAGTGTGAACGAGATAAACAAACTCACCAGCACCGAGGTCGCCACCGTCAAGGCAAACGGACGGAACCATTCGCCCGCGCCGCCACCCATGAACGCCACGGGAATAAACACGGCGATGATCGAGAACGTCGTCGCCGTCACCGCAAGGCCGATTTCAGCTGTGCCGGCACTGGCGGCAGCACGTCTGTCCTTGCCCATTTCCATATGGCGGACGATATTTTCCCGGACCAAGATTGCGTCATCGATCATCAAACCAATTGCCAGCGATATCCCCAGCAGGGTCATGAAATTGAGCGTGAACCCGCAGGCCCACACGGCGATAAATGCCGCGATCACCGACGTCGGCAACGCCAGCGCCGTGATCAGGGTGGAACGCCATGAATTCAGGAAGGCATACACCACAAAAATGGTCAGTATCGCGCCGAATATCAGTGCCTCAATCACATTCGACAGGCTGTTTTGTGCGTTCTTGCCGCCGTCCTGCGTCACTTCAAGCTTGGTGCCTTTGGGCAACGTCTTGTTGATCTCTTCAACAATCGCGCGGATCTTGTTGGGGACGGTAACCGTACTGGCATCGCGCGAACGTGTGACGGAGATACCGACGTTAGGATGGCCGTTGCGCACGCTAAACCCTGCCAACTCGGCAAAGCCATCTGCAATGCTTGCGACCTGACCGAGCCGCACCACTTCATTGCCCCGGCGCTTGAGCACGATCTGCTCGAATTCGGCCGGCGATTCGATACGCCCAACCAGGCGAATACTCTGCTCATCCAGCGGGCCTTTCACGCGCCCTACCGGCGCCGTGGTGTTTTGTGCGCGTAACGCAGCGACCACTTCGGTCACCGATACGTTGAACTCACGCAGCTTCTCAGCGCGCAACAACACCGAAAGCTCGCGACGCAGCGAGCCACTGACGTTGACGGTTGCAACGCCATCGATGGCGCGGAATTTGTCGGCGAGGACATCTTCGGCGAGCCGCGAAATTTCAGCGTGCGATTGCCCGGAAGACGACAGCGCCATCTGCATGATCGGTTGCGTGGCCGGGTCGATGCGTCGCAGGATCGGCTCGCGCATTTCGACCGGCAGCTTGTGTCGTACGGAGGCGATTGAGTTGCGGATTTCGTCGGAGGCTTCGATCATGTTCTTCTTGAAATTGAAGATGATCACGATACTGGCGGCGCTCTCCTTGGCCGTGGACTGTATCTGGTAAACCTGCGAAATACTCTGCAGGGATTTCTCGACGCGATTGATGATCTCGCGTTCCACGGTATCCGGCGACGCGCCCGGATACGGGATGTTGACCACAATGACGGGCTGCTCAACATCGGGATTCTGGTTGACGCGCAAATTCTTCAGCGCCATCAGGCCCAGGATCATCAACATGATGATGATAACGACCGTGGTGACCGGTCGCTTGATACTGAAATCGGATAGGAACATGGCTTATTTCGCTTTTTCAGATGTGTTCACAGCCGGGGCAGGCTTGGCCGTTTCAGGAATCGGTGCGGCCGATGCGGTGGCGGCCGGCGCAGCGCTCAACGCGACAGGCTGCCCGTCCTTGAGCGTTGCCGCGGGATAGCGAATCACCGAGTCGCCGTCTGCGATCCCACTGAGGATGACGAACTGACCGCTACGGATATCGCGTTCACCGACAACGACTGCCGTTTTCTGCAGCTTGTTGTCCTTCATGCGCCAGACCGAGGCTTTGTCGCCGTCGCGCACCAGTGCGGTCGCCGCAATCGTGAGGCCGCTCCTGCTTGCCGCTTCGATACGGCCTTCGGCATACAGACCAGCCAGCTTCGGCTGCTTGTCACCGGCGAAATCAACCAGCACTTCCACCTGGCGCGTCGTGGCATTGGCAGATGGATTAACACGCTTGACCTTGCCGCCAAACTCCTGCTCGCCGTAGCCATTTACACGGAAACTCACCGGCTGCCCGGCTTTGACGTCGCCGATATTGTCAGCCGATACCATGCCTTCAAAGCGCATGCTCGCCGGGTCGATCACTTTGAGCAGTTCCTTGCCAATCTGCGCGGTATCGCCGGCCGAAACCTTGCGATCACTGACGATGCCATCGAACGGTGCACGCGCCTCGGTGCGCTGCAATTGCTGGCGCGCCTGCACCGCACGCGCTTTGGCACCGGCGAGGTCGCTCTGGGCGTTGTTGCGGCGGGTCTCGGCATCATCAAGCGCCTGCGTGGAGACCATTCCGGAGGTGCGCAATGTCGTCATGCGCTGAAATTGACGCTCGGCTTGCACAAACGCCTGATCGGCAGAGCGGGTCGATGCGTCGGCAGACGCCAGACTATCGCGAATGGAGGTGTCGTCGAGCCGAACCAGCAGATCGCCGCGGCGCACCGTATCGCCATTCTCTTTCAGCACCTGCAAGACCACCGCCGAGACTTCGGCGCGCAGATCAGCGCGGCGCTCGGGTTGTACCGAGCCGGTAATCGACGGGCCGGAAGCCAGTGAATTGCTGCGAATCGTCACCAGGTCCTCCGGTGCCAGTAACAGCGGCTTGTCGGTGGCGGCCGCTTTGCCTGTTACCTTGTCGGCTGTTTTATCGGCTGCCTTGTCAGCAGCCTTGTCGGCACCCTTGCCGCAGGCGGCGAGAATCGAGACAAAGAGGAGTGTGAATAGCGAATTGCGCAGCATGTTGGTCGTTCCAAAGAAAGTTTGTACTGGTGATTGCGGATCGAAGGCAGTTTTGATCCCGGTTAAGCGCACATTATTGCCCTTTGGCTTCGCGGGGCTTGTCGGGCTTGCCGGGCTTGTGCCTAGCAGGGAATCGAAATTGGTCATTGATGTCCGCAGACTGGAAAAACCGCAGCTTAAACAAGCATTGCCGCCGTCACCATCCCGCGATGACGGAACGCACGATTGGGGGGACGAGCTGCGGCAAAATGGTCGCGAGTGTCGGCTCGGCAAAAACCCATTCGCGCGATGTCCTGCGGATTGGATCGCACCGGTGGCACGCAGGTTCCCTGAAAGTCGAACCCGGATACGCTGAAACGGGCCTAACTGCCCGACGGCATCGACTTACGCGTATTGGCCACCGCCAGGAAAATTTCTCGCAAAAATACGATCAAGCTGCCGATAAACGCGAGCATCGCCATCACAAACAGCATGCCAACAAACTTGGCGAGATTGACGGACATGAACGCATCGATAAACGCGACGATGATCAGCAGTCCTACAAACAGCGCGCAGAAAACGGCCGAAGCCACCGCAAAGTAAATCAGGCGCAAACGCTGGCGCAGGTTGACAAGTTCGTCGCGGGCGGGCCGCAACTCATCGAGCCCGATCTCGTGCAGCTTGTCTTCCAGAACGCGGATACGGTCGACGATGCGTGCGAGGCGATTGGCGAGCTCGCCCATGAGTGTGCCGACGGCGGTGAGCAAAAACACCG
>JAJAYN010000061.1 GCA_026786225.1 Burkholderiales bacterium
CCGCAAACCCGTCACCGTCACACCGGATACACCGATTCGCGACGTACTGAAGCAGATGAAGACGCTCCGCATCGGTTCCGTTGTTGTGGTGGCAACCGATGCGCCGGGACAACCGGTCGGCATATTCACCGAACGCGATGTCCTTGATCGGATCGCCCTCGACGCAATCCCACAGGATGCACCCATCGCCCAGGCGATGACACCAAAGCCGTTTACACTGCCCGGTCATGCCACACTGTTCGACGCCGCACAGGCCATGGCGCGGTTCCGATTCCGGCACGTGCTGGTGATGGAGGAAGAGCGACTGATTGGCGTTGTATCCGAGCGCGATCTGTTTACCCTGCAGCGCCTCTCACCCGGCGAAATCGCAAAATCAATTGAACAGGCGGAAAGCGTGGAGGCGCTGGCCCACGCGTCCCGTGAAGTGAGGAGACTCGCAGGCGTGTTGCTCGCGCAGGGCGTGGCTGCCGAGCAGCTCACCCAGTTTGTAACGACCTTGAACGATGCGTTGGCCGGTCGGGCGCTGGCGCTGGCGGCGCACGAAAACGTACCCCCACCGACGCCGTGGTGCTGGATTGGCCTTGGCTCCGAGGGGCGAATGGAACAAACGCTCGCGACAGATCAGGACAACGCATTGATTTTTGAGCCGCTCGACGGCGAAAGCCTCTCTGACACCCGCACTGCGTTTCTTCGCTTTGCCGACAGTGCCAACCTGATACTCGACCGATGCGGTTTTCCGCTCTGCAAAGGCGACATCTTGGCGCGTAATCCCAAGTGGTGCATGAGTACATCGGAATGGCGCAAGACGTTCGCCGACTGGATTGCCACGCCGCATCCGGAGGCCTTGCTGAATGCGGCAATTTTCTTCGATTTTCGGCCGCTTGCAGGCGACACCACACTCGCCGAGTCGCTTCGTCACTGGCTCAGTCAACGAGTGCCGTCGCACGCAACATTTTTTATGTTGATGGCGCAAAACGCGCTGCAAGTGCGACCGCCGCTGGGCTTATTGCGCGACTTCGTTCCAGACGATCGCGAACTGGAAGGAACGATCGATCTCAAAAAATATGCCGCGCGACCATTCGTTGATGCCGCCCGCATCTTTGCACTTAAACACGGGGTATCAGCGTCGAACACAGCAGATCGTATTCGCCTCTCCGCACCCAGAATGCACATGCACACTGATGAAGCGGCGGCGATTATCGACGCCTTTCATTTCATTCAACTCCTGCGTCTGAGTAATCAGGAGGAAACCATCAGCCGTGATTCCGGCATCCCGACAACCACGACACGCGACGGCAAGTCGGCGTTTCCGAATCGCATCAATCCCGACCAGTTGAACGAGCTTGATCGGCGAATCCTTAAGGAAGCCCTGCGGCAGGCACGCAAACTGCAAAGTCGCCTGGAAATGGATTTCCTGCATTGAGTCTGCTGGATGCATTGTTTGGTGCGCGGCACCGTCCCTCGAATCTTGCGGAGCCGGTGCGTGCGGCAGTCGCACGCTGGAACGCCATTGAGCCTGACGATTTGCGCGGCCCGCTTGCCGCCCAGCGTTGGTTGGTCGTGGACGTTGAAACAACAGGATTGAATATGCAGCAGGACCGGTTGATCGCGATCGGTGCCGTACGACTGGAAGGCGTCACGCTTCGTTTTGATCAGAGCTTTGAGGTCGTGCTGCGGCAATCGATCCCAAGTGGCACCGGCAATATCCTGATCCATCGCATCACCGGCAGCGAGCAGACCGACGGCGTCGATCCGGCTACGGCGCTGGCGGCATTCCTGGATTTCGCAAGACAGCTCCCATGCGTGGCGTTTCACGCGCAGTTTGACCAAACCATGTTGAAGCGCGCATTTAAGGAATATCTTGGGATTGATTTTTCACCGCCATTTCTCGACCTTGCCTTTCTCGCGCCAGCGTTGGTCGATGATGCGCCGGCATCGCTTCGCAGCCTCGATGACTGGGTGGGACATTTCTCGATTCCGATCACGGCGCGTCACCGGGCTGTCGCCGACGCAGTCGGCACCGCCCAATTGTTCCAGTTGCTCCTTCGTCGTGCACAGGTGAAAAAAATTGAGTCGGCATACGCGCTGTTCAAGCTTGCCAACGACCAGCGTTGGCTGGCGGGATTGAATCGCAACTAGCGCCGTCGCTGAATACACTTCGCAGCGAGCCATTTCCTGCCAGTTGTAACGAATATCAACAGCCAACACATTACTTGCGTGCGAAATGAACGCGCCGGTAATCTGCAATTTGGTTGACAAGCGATACGCAGCAGGCATAAATAGCGGAAGATTTTTACGCTATCGGGATGAACTTGCTTAAAACGAAACCCAGAAGCACGACTAACCCCAAACGTGGCATCCGCGGCCAGTGGCTCATCTGCATATTCCTGCTCGGCGTGGTGCTATTCAATTTCCCGATACTCGATCTCTTCAACGTTGGCGGAACGCTGTTGGGCATCCCCGTGCTATTTGCATATATTTTCCTGGCATGGGCGGTACTGATTGCGTTGATGTATTTGGCGATCGAAAGATCACCATAGGCACTTGATGGTTCGACCACCGCATTCGACAGGATTGTAGGCATGCTGAAAGGCTGGGTGATTGTCTGCGCGTCATTCGCCTATATCGGCTTCCTTTTCGCGATCGCCTGGTACGCCGACAGGCGCGCCGACCAGGGACGATCGCTGATTGCGACGCCCTATATCTATGCGCTGTCGTTGGGCGTGTACGCAACGGCCTGGACTTTCTACGGCAGCGTCGGGCGCGCCGCCAGCGACGGCGTCGGCTTTCTACCGATCTATATCGGCCCGACGCTGATGATGATCCTGTGGTGGTTTGTGGTGCGCAAGATGATACGCATCAGCAAGATCAATCGCCTCACCTCGCTGGCCGATTTCGTGGCATCGCGGTATGGCAAGAGTGCGCTACTGGGCGGGCTGGTGACGGTGATTGCCGTGGTCGGCATCCTTCCCTACATCTCGTTGCAGTTGAAAGCGATTTCGACCAGCTTCCAGATCCTGCTGCAGTATCCGGAAATCGTCATGCCGCAGAAAATCGGTACCGTCGGCATCATGAACGACACGGCGTTTTACATTGCCGTATTTATGGCCTTCTTCACCGTTGCCTTTGGCACACGCAAACTCGATGCCGCCGAGCGGCATGAGGGC
>JAJAYN010000062.1 GCA_026786225.1 Burkholderiales bacterium
AATGTGATGGTCGCGGGCGGCATGGAGAGCATGTCCAACGCGCCGTACCTGTTGCCAAAGGCCCGTCAAGGATTCCGTTACGGTCACGTCAAGGCGCTGGATCACATGGCATTCGACGGACTGCAAAACGCCTATGACGGCAAGTCGATGGGTATTTTCGCTGATGCCACGGCTGCGAAGTACGGCTTTACCCGCGCTGACCAGGATGCGTTTGCAGCCGAGAGCGTAAAACGCGCGCAGGCTGCAGTCGCCAGCGGTGCGTTCAAGGCTGAGATCGCCGCTGTAACGGTAAAGGGCAAAGCAGGTGACGTGGTGCTCGATACCGATGAGCCACCTGGCCAGTGCAAGCCGGAGAAAATCCCTTCACTGAAGCCCGCATTCAACAAGGATGGCACGGTCACCGCTGCCAGCTCGTCGTCAATTTCGGACGGTGCTGCTGCGCTGATCCTGATGAAAGAATCTGACGCCAAAGCCAAGGGCATCACGCCGATTGCACGCATCGTCGGCCACGCCTCGAACGCGCATGAGCCAGAGTGGTTCACGACCGCACCCGTCGGTGCCATCGACAAGCTGCACAAGAAACTCGGCTGGGGTCCGGACAATGTGGACCTCTACGAAATCAATGAAGCATTTGCCGTTGTGACGATGGCGGCGATGAAAGATTTGAATCTGCCGCACGCCAAAGTGAACGTGAACGGCGGCGCGTGTGCGATGGGGCACCCCATCGGCGCGTCGGGTGCGCGTTTGATCGTGACCTTGCTGCATGCCTTGAAAGCGCGTGGCGGCAAGCGCGGTATCGCCTCGCTTTGTATCGGTGGCGGCGAAGCGACCGCAATCGCTGTCGAGATGATCTAATCGACAAACTCCAGCACTGGCGCGGCTTTTCAGGCATTTTCTGCCTGTGAACCTCGCCAGTGCTGGAGTTTCATAAATATAATGAAATCCGTCCTCATCATCGGTGCGTCGCGCGGTCTTGGTCTTGAATTCGTCCGTCAATATCGGCGCGACGGCTGGCTCACGCTCGGCACCTGCCGCTCGCCAGAACAGGATGCACTGTTGACGTCCGTCGGTGCGACCGCATTGCGACTTGACGTCGCTGATGAGAATGGTTTTGCCAATCTTGCTAAAGCACTCGACGGCAACAGTATCGATGTGTGTATTTACAACGCCGGTGTCTCCGGCACCAGAAGTGCAAATGTCGTTGCGCCAGAGGCAGAAGACTTTGATGCCGTCATGCACGCCAATGTGCTCGGTGCCTTGCGCGCCATCCCGGTGGTCGCGCCGGCTTTGGCAAGAGCGAACGGCACGTTCGCATTTATATCCAGCCGCATGGGCTCCATCGGCCTGATGTCCGGCAGCGGCTCGATTACCTATCGCGCCAGCAAGGCCGCACTCAATGCCGTCGTAAAAGCGGCCTCGCTGGAATGGGGTCCAAAGGGGGTCACTTGCATGACGTTCCATCCCGGCTGGGTCAAGACGGATATGGGCGGCGCGGAAGCCGACATTGAGCCTGCGGTCAGCATCGCGGGTGTGCGCAAAGTGATCGCCAATGCCACGCCGGAATCGAACGGACGATTTTTTGATTACACCGGTAAGGAGCTCGCATGGTGAAGACGCACGCAGTACTCGTATCTATCGCATTATTCGCTGCGATATCGTCGGTATCTTGCAGCAAGAAAGAACCCGTCAAAACGGCAGACGAACAAAAAGCCGAAAAAGACAAAGCCACGAAAATGACGCGTGACAACCCCGTATATGGGGATCAGCTCAAAGCGATGGACAAGGCCAAAAAAGATACTGAAAAGGCCGGCCAGACTGCTGAAGAAAAGCTGCTTAAGGAAGGCTATTGACCCAGCCGTTTGCGCGCATGCGCAGGAGCAAGAAATGCTGATGAAAGCCACCAACGATTTCCTCACTGATGAGCAACGCATGATCCGCGACATGGCGCGCGATTTTGCCCGCGAACAATTGGCACCCAATGCTGCGCAGTGGGAAAAAGACAAATGGATTCCGGACGCCGTCGTTACCCAGATGGGTGAACTCGGCCTGCTCGGCATGGTCGTGCCGGAGGAATGGGGCGGCACATTTTCCGACTACACCGCATATGCGATGGCGATTGAAGAAATTGCAGCGGGGGATGCGTCAACGTCCACCTTGATGAGCGTGCATAATTCGGTGGGCTGCGGGCCGATTCTCGCCTGGGGCACCGAAGCGCAAAAGGAAATGTATCTGCGCGATTTGGCCCAAGGCAAAAAAATCGGCTGCTTCTGTCTCACCGAACCGCAGGCCGGGTCGGAGGCGAACAATCTCAAGACCACTGCAAAACTGGTCGATGGCAAATGGCTGTTGAACGGCGCGAAGCAGTTCATCACCAACGGCAAGCGCGCACACGTCGCGATTGTGTTCGCCGTGACCGACCCGGACCTTGGCAAGAAAGGGTTGTCTGCATTCATCGTCCCGACCTCCACACCTGGCTTCAATGTGCAGCCCCCGGAAAAGAAGCTGGGCATCCGCGCCTCTGATACCTGCGCGATTTTGTTCGACAACTGCGCCATTCCGGAAGACCATCTGCTGGGACCGCGCGGCAAGGGACTCGCCATTGCATTGTCCAATCTCGAAGGTGGTCGCATCGGCATCGCGGCACAAGCGCTCGGCATCGCGCGCGCCGCTTTCGAGGCCGCCCTCGCCTATGCGCAGGAGCGCACGCAATTCGGCAAGAAGATCAACGAGCACCAGAGTATCGCCAATATGCTTGCCGACATGCACACCCGCATCAACGCCGCACGCTTGCTCATCCTCCACGCCGCCCGCATGCGCACCGAAGGGTTGCCGTGCCTTTCCGAAGCCTCACAAGCAAAGCTATACGCTTCCGAGCTAGCCGAGTGGGTATGCAGCAAGGCGATCCAGATCCACGGCGGCTACGGCTATCTCGAAGACTATCCGGTCGAGCGCTATTACCGCGATGCACGCATCACACAAATCTACGAAGGCACCAGCGAAATTCAGCGCATGCTGATTGCACGCAATCTGGCTGGTTGAATCGACGTCCCACTGCCGAGAATAAGAATATTTCATGCCGACAATCAAATCCCGACTCGATACCTCTTCTCCCGCTTTTAGCGCCAATGCAGAACAAATGCGTGGTGTCGTTGCAGAGTTATATGCACATACGGCGAAGGTCGCTGAAGGCGGCGGCAAAGAGGCCAATGCCAAACACGTTGCACGCGGCAAGCTGTTGCCACGTGATCGGGTAAAGGCACTTCTCGACCCAGGTTCCCCGTTCCTCGAGTTTTCGCCACTCGCAGCTTGGGGCATGTACGGCAAGGACGGCCACGACGCACCTGCTGCGGGCGTGATCACCGGCATTGGCCGCATTGAGGGGCTGGAGTGCGTGATTGTCGCCAACGACGCCACCGTCAAGGGCGGCACCTATTACCCGATGACGGTGAAAAAACATCTGCGCGCGCAAGAAGTCGCGTTACAAAACAATCTGCCCTGCGTTTATCTGGTTGATTCAGGTGGCGCGTTTTTGCCGCTGCAGGATGAGGTCTTTCCGGACAAGGAACACTTCGGTCGCATCTTTTACAACCAGGCGAATCTGAGCGCCAAAGGCATCCCGCAAGTTGCGTGTGTGATGGGCTCCTGCACCGCGGGCGGCGCCTACGTGCCCGCGATGTGCGATGAATCGATCATCGTCAAGAATCAGGGCACGATTTTCCTGGGCGGCCCACCGTTGGTGAAGGCGGCAACGGGCGAAGTCGTCACCGCCGAAGAGTTGGGTGGCGGTGATGTCCACAGTCGCACCTCCGGGGTCACCGATCATCTGGCCGAGAACGACAAGCACGCACTTGGCATCGCGCGCGAAATCGTGCGTCATTTGAATCGCAAGAAAGATGTCCCCGTCGTTATGCAGGCCGTTATCGAGCCACGTTATGCAGCCGAAGAACTCTATGGCGTAATTCCCAAAGATACGCGCCAGCCGTTCGATATCCGCGAAGTCATCGCACGCATCGTCGATGATTCCGAACTGCATGAATTCAAAGCGCTTTACGGCACGACGCTGGTCTGCGGCTTCGCACACATTTGGGGATTCCCCGTCGGCATCATCGCCAACAACGGCATCCTCTTTTCCGAATCTGCTCTTAAGGGAACCCACTTTATCGAGCTATGCAATCAACGCGGCATCCCGCTCATCTTCCTGCAGAACATCACCGGCTTCATGGTCGGCAAAAAATATGAGACCGGCGGCATCGCCAAGGACGGCGCGAAGATGGTCACCGCCGTCTCGTGCGCCAAGGTGCCCAAGTTCACGGTCGTGATTGGCGGCAGTTTCGGTGCAGGCAAT
>JAJAYN010000063.1 GCA_026786225.1 Burkholderiales bacterium
AAACGCCATTCCCCAAGGGTGATAAAGCCCGGCGACGACCGAAACCTCACTATCGCTGTACTTCTCGTTTTTGAAAACGCGCTCACCCGGGCTGGGCGCGAGAGTTTGCGCCAAAGCAACTGTCGCAAACAGGGTGCCGACTGCACTTAAACAAAATTGAGAAATAGTAAAAGTGATTTTCAACACGGAAACTCCTGGCGGAAGCGGTGAGATTCGAACTCACGGAAGAGTCTCCCCTTCGCTGGTTTTCAAGACCAGTGCCTTAAACCGCTCGGCCACGCTTCCAATGTGAGGCGCATTTTACCATCGGGACTGCATTTTTGATCCCAGCGAAGCGCATCTTGAAACTTTTTGCTGTAGCCTATAGTCTTACGCTCGTCTTCATCGTTTCAGGAGGAACCACCATGGCAATCAACGCCCCAATCATCACCTCACCCGGTACGCTCGCCCCCGCGCAGAACCGCGTCTTGCGCAATACCTACGCATTGCTTGCGCTTTCTCTGGTACCAACAGTATTCGGTGCCTGGCTCGGCATAGAGCTTAAGTTTTCGTTCCTGGCCGGAAGCCCGTTTATCGCCTTTATGCTGTTTCTCGGGATTGCGTTTGGCTTTTTTTACGCCATCGAAAAAACCAAGAATAGCGGGTGGGGAGTCGCGATCCTTCTTGGCTTCACGTTTTTCATGGGGCTGATGTTGTCGCGTCTACTTAGCAGCGTCTTGAATCTCAACAATGGCGGCACGCTGGTTGCCACGGCGGCAGGCGGCACCGCATTGATCTTCTTTGCGATGGCGACACTTGCCAGCACCATCAAGCGCGATCTTTCCGGCATGGGCAAGTTCCTGATGATGGGCGTAATGCTGCTTATCGTCGCCATGCTGGCAAATATTTTTCTGCAAATCCCCGCATTAATGCTGACGATCGTGGTGTTGGCCATCGGCATCTTTTCGGCGCTGCTGCTCTATGACGTGAACCGCATCATCACCGGCGGCGAAACCAACTACATCAGCGCAACGCTGGCGATTTACCTCGATGTCTATAATATTTTTAGCAATCTTCTGGCGCTACTTGGGTTTACCAACAGCGACTAGTTTTTGCGAGACGTTGATTCAAATGAAAAAGCGACCTGCAGGTCGCTTTTTCATTTTATGCATTGCAAACTCCAGCATTGGCGGGGCTTTCAGGCACAAAATGTCTGTGAAGGCGCGCCAGTACTCGTGTTTCAGTCATGGGAACTTCTAATAACCCATTTACCGCTCGTCCTGAGGTATCGAAGGGCCTTGTGACATATGAATATCCAATGGCTTGGTTTGGGTGTGCTTCGATACCTCAGCACGAACGGAGGTGAATAGAAACTCCCTCATTTTCACTGCTCAATCCCGCTCGAACAGCGCAATCGATTCCACATGCGCGGTATGCGGGAACATATTCACCACGCCGGCCGCTTTCAACGTAAAACCTTGCGTGTGAACGAGCATGCCAGCATCGCGTGCCAGCGTGCCGGGGCTGCAGGCGACATAAACGATGCGTTTCAATTCAGGGCGCAGATCCGGGCCAAGCAATTTGCAGACTTCCAGCGCGCCGTCCCGTGGCGGATCGATCAGCATCTTGCTCACGGGCGGGATTTTCTTCATCGCCGTTTCCTGATCGGTATATAAATCCGCCGCAAAAAAGCGGGATACGTGCGACAGACCATTTCGCGCCGCGTTGTCGGTGGCGCGCTGCACCAGTGATTCACTGCCCTCGACACCGATGACATGGGCACCGAGTGCCGCAATCGGCAAACTGAAGTTGCCCAATCCGCAGAATAAATCAGCGATGTCCTCATTTGCTTGCGGCTGGAGTAAATCCATCGCGCGCTTGACCATCAACCGATTGACCGCGTGGTTCACCTGCGTGAATTCGGTCGGGCGGAAATTTAAATCAAGCCCAAATTCCGGCAATACATAAGTGAGCGCAGGCGCATCGAGCGGATACCACGGCACGGCTGTGTCAGGCCCCTTGACCTGCACCCACCACTGAATTTTGTACGCATCGGCAAAGACCCGCAGTTTCGATTCGTCGCCCGCTGTGAGTGGTTCCAGCAGCCGCAATACCAGGGCCGTGACGGCGTGTCCCACCGCGACTTCGATCTGCGGAATTCGATCACGCTTGTCGAGCGTACTCAAGACCTCCCGCAACGGATCGATCAATCGCCCGACCCCGCCGGCGAGCACTTCACACGAATGCATATCCGCGACATAGCTGGATTTCTTTTCGCGAAAGCCGACCAGTACGCCGCCTTTTTTTGCCACGTAATTCACGGAGAGCCTGGCACGATGGCGATACGCCCATTGTGCGGCGTAAATCGGCGGCAGGATTCGCTCAGGCGTGACCTTGCCGATGCGGGCAAAATTATCTTCCAGCACCCGTTGCTTCGCTGCCACCTGCAGGGACGGATCGACGTGCTGCATCACGCAGCCGCCGCAGATTTCGTAAAAGTTGCAGCGCGGCGCAATGCGCTCAGGCGATGCGTGCAAAATCCTCAATAACTTCGCCGTTTCAAAATTCTTTTTCTTGCGCGACGGCTGGTACTCGACCAGTTCGCGCGGCAACGCGCCTTCGATAAACACGGCTTTGCCATCGACGTGCGCAACGCCCCGCCCCTCGTGGTCGAGTGATTCGACGCGTGCAATCGGCGGCGGCAGGACGGGAGAGTTCATGTACGAGGAACGCTAAAAATACGGAAAATCGATGAGCGGCGCACGAGCACGCTGCCGGGAGAGGGCGAATTATACGTTGTGGTCCCCTGGACCGTGACAACAAAAAAGGGCACCGCAAGGTGCCCTTTTTGTTTATCTTGAATTGCAAGCTACGGCTTCTGACAATCGGGTCGGAAGGTATCGAATACCTGCCGCTGTATGTTTTTGGTAACCGATGCGCCATTAACATCGTAGATCAGCTTGGCCGTATTGCCATCCGCAAATTCGAGACGCATAGTACCCACTTTCGTCAGGTTATCTTTGGTAATAGGTGTGAACGGCACGGCGTCGAAATTCGGACCAGTGGTACGGAACAAATCGCCGGCGAAATTTTGCGTATCGGCAATGCGGTCCCCTCGTGACAGGATAAGCCACATGCCTTTTCCTGCCGCGTCATAGGTAAATAGCGTCCCAAAAATAATGTCACTCTGGTGTGTCAGGTTAATACCCCAGCCGGATTCATTCGGGTTCCACCATAGATCCTGGTAGTTATTGTTGAAGGTGCGATTGGTGCCAGAAAATTTACACGTCGGCTGCGTGGCAAAGGTCTGCTTGGTAATACTCTTGGTGACAGAACGGCTGCCCACGTTATACGTAAGCGTGCCGGCGTCCGGCCCGGAAAACACCAGTCGCATACTGCCTACTTCCGTACCGCCAGTAATCGGCGTAAAGGGATTGGCGTTGAACGCCGGCCCGGTGGTCCGATACAACAACCCGGTATAGCTGCCATCCGCCTGTCGCTCACCGCGACTCAGGATCAGCCAGATACCCTGTCCCGCGTCATAAGTGAACAGCGTACCAAAAATGATATTGCCCTGATGATTGAGGTTCATCCCCCAACCGCTCTCGGCTTCCCCGGCCCACCATAATGATGTGTAATTCGTCGAAGCAGTCGTAAATGACGCGGTGACACTGTAGCCAGCCGGGGTCAGGTCTGTCGGTACCCATGGCGCCACATTCAGGTAATACGTCCCCGGCGTGACCGGCGCGGTGATACCAAAATCGTTCGAACCCACATCAGCGTCATCGTTGGTTGCGGCAACGCTCCCTACGGAAACGGTCTCGCCGTTGACGTCCAGCAAGCCCCCAATCAAATCATAGCCACCACCTGACTTCAGGTAGAGCGTACCGGTCTGTGCCACGTTGATGCGAAACGTATCGATGTCGCCCACATAGTTCAGGGTCGCTGTCTTTGGTACATCAAACGTCAGGGCGGTAATCGACGCGCCGGGCTGATTGACGAAGTCGTCTGCGGGAGGCGCTGTGCCATTCAATATCGATGCAATCTGTGGATAGAGATAATCGAATCGGCCATAGTTGGCGTTCTCGTTGGTGTTTGTGCAAGACAACCCGCCCGAGCCATTGCGCAAAGTGGAGCTCGATAACACACCACGCAATTGCAGGGAGCCGCCGCTCAGCGTAAATAAGCCCGAACCTGAGGAACCCTGCTCAATGATGCCGCGAGTGAACAGGATGCCGTACATCTGTTGCTCGTAACCTTGCAGGCGAATCAAGCCTGTTGTCACCCCAGGAACGGATACCGTCCCGAAGGCCGCCTTCATCAAATCGCCCCTCGGATGGCTAAGCGACACGATGGCTGAATTTACCGGTAGCGCGCTCGCATTCCAGCCGGCGTAAATCGAGCCTGCCGGTGGCGGACTATTCAAGCGCAGCAAGGTGGAGTCCACGAACTGGTTGGTAAAGACCAGTTGTGCGCCACCCGTCAGGTTAATGACATCGCTGCGTACCAATCCCAGGCAGGCACTGGCCTCATAGAACCAGCGCGTCGTCAAACTTAATGCTTCGGCCTGGGTGGAGATGCAATGATTGGCGGTCAGGAAAAAATCCTGCTGGCTTGGCGAGTTGATCAGCGTGCCGGTACAGGTAAACATGCCACCGCCGCTGCTGAAACTCATGCGGGCAACGGACCGGCGGCGCTCGCCGATCGCGTTTCCATTGACCGGGTCATCGCCAATCGGACAGGCGACATCGACGGTGCAGGTACCGGCCCCGGCTGCGCTTTGTGAGGGTTCAGTCGGACCGCCATCGGAATACGGTATTTGATCGAAATGTCCAACGTCCGTGACGTTTATACGGAGTCCTTCCACGGGCTGCATCGTGAACAACTCAACAACTTGTGTTGGGCCGTCGGTGGGCGGCGTCCAGATTTCGCCATTGCGCACCACGCTGAGCGGCACCCGCTGTGCGTCTTCACCTGCGTGACCGATCACGCGCAACTCGCCCGTTGTGAGCCCCGGCGGCAACAGCAACTTTGCGCGAATACCTTTCGCGCCAGCCGAAGTGATGCGGAAATGGGTAACAAAACCGCCACTGGCGATTGGCTCCCATTTGGCGACAGTCGCCTCAACACCACTTGGAAACATCGACCCGACACGCATCGGCGCTGAGCCACGCACTGGCGGCGGCTTGATGCCGAGCAGCGCTGCCAACCCCGGCACTGGCGCAAATTTATCGCTCCGTGCTGCTATTTCCAGTTGCGACGCGCTCGGTGCGAGATCGATGCGGGTGACGGGCGCAGTGTTTGAGCGCAGCGATACCTTTTCATCCGGTACACCACTCAATTTCACACGACTGGCCATCTCCGGCGGGGAAGCCGCAGCCGCGGCATTGCCAAGACAAAATAAGCCCAGCGTGCAAACTGCTGCGGAATTCAAAAATATTGTTCGGATACGCATTTTCATTACCTCGTTTTCATCCGTGATTCCCTGCTGCCAAAACAAGCATGCGCCAGCCGTTGCAGGCCCAGCCATTGTTGTGCCCAAAATCCGCGACCGTATTCTTCCCCGTCAAGCTGATCGCGTATGCCTGTTGGCGGGTAGCTGTTTTCAAAATTTGCAGTACGGAATATGACATCCCATATCGGGAACAACACCGCAAAATTTACGCCACGTGCTTTGCCTTCGTGCCCAACACCGATGCCATGATGGTTGCGATGAAACCTGGGACTCACCAGCAGGTATTCACCGATACGCCCGAACGATAGCTTCAGATTCGCGTGGGACAGGCTTTCAACGACGCGTGTCGCGATGACGATAGTAACAAACTGGGCAGGCGCCACACCAATGAGCAATGCCACCAGCGCGAATACGCCGTCCACCGCGAAATCATCGAGCAGATGATTGCGGTCGTCGGACCAAAAGCTCATTTGTCGTTGCGAGTGATGCAGGCTGTGTAAAGCCCACCAGGGATTCAGTTGATGCTGCGCCCGGTGTAGCCAATAAGCGACAAAATCCAGAAAAATGACGTAAAAGAGAAACGATAGCCACGGGGAACTATTGAGAAACGGTAGCGCATCTTCAAGTTTCCAGGGGATGATGTCGTTCATGCGCATCGCACCATCGAGCGTGTCGACCAGCGGAACCAGCAACAAAAACATCAGCAATGGCACGAATCCCAGTCGATGCAAAAGGGTGTAAATCACGTCGACCCGCTTTGCGCGCTCGTCCGTTTGGGCTTCCAACGGAACCCATTTTTCGATCGCGCCCAGCACCATCGCCAGCACAGTGACCTCTACAGCGCCGATGAGGAAAAACTCGGTGCCGTCGAACGCCTGCTCAGCATAGCCCCCCAGCCCCAGCGCATGCACGACTGGCAACACCCCGGTTTCAAACACGTGACCATGCAGAGCGGCAAATTGCTCAATGATGAAATTGATCAATGTGTCAAACATCTATTTTTTCCATCTTGCGTGTTCGGTAATTGGCGCAAAACACAGACCTTTGGCCTTCAATCCGCTGACGAGTTCATCGAGTCGCAGATAGAGCGGATCCTTGCGCGACCAGATGCCGAGATGCCAGAGCAGAATATCGCCATCCTTGATGGTGCGAATCTGTGTCTTGATCAATGCATCGGACGGAAATTTTTCGCTAGGCAATTCATCGCCGGAAAACCCAGCCGCTGTCCAGGGTACATGATCAAAACCACAGGACTTGGCAAATTGCGTCGCGTTGGGTGTGAGTTTTCCGCCGGGCGCGCGCCAGATGCCATCGAATCCCCTGCCGGTCATTTTTCTGAATGCTATTTCCGGTGCCTTCAGCTCCGCACATACGCCGGCGGCGTCGAGCGTCTCGCCGGACGTCGCGCCTGCCGGCACGTAGCTGACCTTTTCTGTTCCTGCGTCGCGTCGGAAAACCCAGTGTCGCCAGGTGTGCGAGCCAAAGGCGTGCCCCTCGTCGGCACGCGCCTTCCAGAATGCTGTCCATGAAGGGTCCAGCGACGTGTCACCACGCGTGGTCTTTTCATTGGCCAGAAAGAAGGTCGCTTTGATATCGTGCTTTTTCAGCACCGACGCCATTTCGTCAGCGGGCTGCATATTGCCCGTGTCGATGGTGAGGTAAACCGTACCCGCGCAACTGGCCGCTTCCACACCAGCAGGTACTAAAACGATCAATACGCAGGCAAGCAAGTGCTTCATCTCAATGCAATTTACTTACGCGCAGCATGATTTGCGAAATAGATACCGTGTGGGGACTTTCCAACCGGGATTTGCTTGATGATTTTCTTTGTCACCATGTCGATGATCGTTACTTTCTTGATCCAGCGCGAGGTCACCCAAAGCTGCTTGCCATCTTTGGTGAGCTCCATGCAGTCAGGCCCGCCTGGCACACTGATGGTATCGATCACGGCGAGTGTCGATTGATCGATGATATTGACTGTATTCGATACGCGGTTGCTCACCAGCAGGCGATTGCCGTCACCCATCGGCAGGAAATTGTGCGCACCCTTGCCGGTGGTGATTTTCTTGACGGTCTTTTGCGTGCGCCAGTCGATCACCTGCACGTAGTCCTCGCCCGTCATGCCAATGAGGGCGTATTTGTCATCCGGCGTCAGCCAGACACCGGCGGGCATTTTGCCGACCGGCATTTTCCATTTCAGGGATTGCGTGTTGAGATCAAACGCGGCCAACTCGTTTGAATCCTGCAAAGTGATAAAGGCAAGCGAGCTGTCGCTGTTGAAACCGACATGGCTGGGCGCCTTGGGTGCTGGAAGGCGTTTAATCAAACTGAAATCGGCACCGTTGTAAATATCGATGCGGTCCAATCGCAAGCTGACAGAGACAAACCATTTTTTGTCGGGACTGAAACCGATCTGGTAGGGGTCCGATATTTTGTCCAGCCTGCGCTTGACTTCGCCGGTCAGCGGATCGAGAAACACCATGTCGTTCGATGTCGCATTGGCAACAATCAGATAGCGATCATCGGGCGTTGCCATCAAGTGATGTGGCTCTTTGCCGACGGGAAATCGCTTGGTTTCCACCATGGTCGCCTTGTCGATCAGGCTGACGGTACCTTCGCCGGAATTGAGGACGATGACGACTTCGGCAGACGATGGCGTGGAATACATATTGAATACCGCCGCGAGGCCTAGAATCACAATTGGTTTCGACAAACAAAAATTCACAAAAAACCCTTCAAATCACGGCGTTACGAGATAAACATGAGGTTTACTCAAGAGTGCGCATGCTACCATGACGCAAATGATCTAACGCTCCAGACTGCATATCTGCCGACCCGCTTTTACGTCTCATGACAATCAAATTTTGTTCACAGTGCGGCTCCGGAAAAATTGAATCGGCGTTGCCGCCCGGCGATGATCGTGCGCGCGAAATCTGCGCCGACTGCGGGTACATTCATTACGTCAACCCGAAAGTCGTCGTGGGCAGTATTCCGGTTTGGGGCGAACAGATTTTGCTTTGCAAGCGAGCAATCGAGCCGCGCTACGGTAAATGGACGCTGCCAGCGGGCTTTATGGAAGAAGGCGAAACGCTGGCCGAGGGCGCAAAGCGCGAAACGCTGGAGGAAGCAGGTGCCCGCATCAGCATCGAGCAGCTCTATGCGAGTTACTCTTTGCCTGAAATCAGCCAGGTTTACGTACTGTTTCTCGCCAGACTCGACGACCTGAACTATTTAGCGGGCAGCGAGAGCCTGGAGGTAAAACTTTTCCATGAACACGAAATCCCGTGGGACGAACTGGCTTTTGTCGCCATCAGCGAAGCGCTAAAGCGCTATTTTGCGGATCGCGTCAAAGGTTCGTACACCCCGCATTTCAGTGATCTGCGGAGAGCGAAAATTCGGTAAAGTCTATTACTGGCGCGCCGTTTCGGATGTTTTCGTCTGGAAACGCGCGTCAATGGCGGATCTAAGCTTTTACTTTCAGCGTGTGCTGCAAAATGAGCTTACTTCCGACGCCATTCCGTCAAACCGCTTGGCTTGTCTTCCAGCACAATGCCGGCTGCATCGAGTTGCTTGCGAATGGCGTCGGCCCGGGTGAAATCCCGGCCTTGCTTGGCGACATTGCGCTCATTCACCAAGGCATCTACATCCAACGCTGCGGTATTGGCGGCACCTTGCACGAAAGCCGCTGGCGCGTCCTGAAAAAATCCAAGCGTCGCACCAAGGGCCTTCAGTTGTCCGGCCGTATCAGCTGACTTGGTACGATTGAGCTCGCGGCGCAATTCATGCAAGACCGTAAATGCAGCCGGCGTATCGAAATCGTCTTCCATCGCCGCACGAAATTTCTGTGCGGTCGCGTTTGACCAATAGAACATGACCTCCCTAGCAGGCCTTTACATGTGCCCCATTTTGAAGCCCAGCCACGCCATAAGCGCATGATA
>JAJAYN010000064.1 GCA_026786225.1 Burkholderiales bacterium
AAGAAGCTCAAGGAAATCGTGGTCGAGTATCCGATCGGCCATAAGCGTCGCCGCAAGGAGGGTATGCCGGTACTGATGGCGAAATTCAAAACCAATCTGGCCCGTGTATTTGCAGAAAAACAGCGTGGCGCAATCTGGGACCTGTGTACAGACACGAAGAAACTCGACGCGACACCCGTCAACGAATTTGTCGACATGATGGTTATTTGACAATCACAATCAATGGCTTGCATGAAATCAGCACGATATTCGTGCTGATTTCATTTTGAAGTATGTATCAAAAATACGTATTTTTTCGGTATGCACAATTAGCAGCCCGGCGTATGATGGAATCTCATCGCAACATCTGGAGAGCGCCATGGAAGCGACCGTAGCCGAACGCGGACAAATCACCCTGCCCAAGGAAGCGCGCGATGCATTGGGACTCAAGAAGGGCACAAAGCTTCTTGTTCAAGTCGAAAACGGGCGCATCGTTTTGCGAAAAGACATGTCCGGCGCGATCTCAAAACTGCGCGGCATGTACAAACTCCCACCGGGAATGACGACCGACGATATGATGCGCGAACTTCGCGGCCGCGCACCCGCCGATCCGGTTGAAGAGTAGGCACACGTGATCGCCGTCGATTCCTCGATCATCATCGACGTCATTTACAGCGATCCTGACTTTGGCGAGTCGTCAGCGATGGCCTTGAGCGACGCGGTGGATTCCGGCCAGGTCGTGATCTGCGACGCCGCCCTAGCCGAGGTTTGTGCGTATGCCGATCCTATCGAGCCGCTCATTGAAACCCTCGCCCGATCAGGCATCCACTTTTCAGCCGTAACCGAGCAGGCCGCCATCCGTGCGGGCGTCATGCAGCATCGCTTCCGCTCGCGCGGCGGCTCCGGCAAAGAACGCATGGTGTCGGACTTCCTGATCGGCGCACACGCGCTCATTCAATGCGGAACACTTATTACCCGCGATGTCGGTTTCTATCGCGATTATTTCAAAGGCCTTAAAATCATCAATCCCACCGCGTGACCAACCCGCCACGCCCCTCTTTCAAAGGATCCACCATGGCACACAATCTGCACGACACTCGCCAACAACTGACGCTGAAATCCGGCAAGACCGCCACCTTCTATTCGCTGCCAAAGCTGGCTGAGACGTTTCCGAATGTAAAGCGGTTGCCGATTTCGATCCGCATCGTGCTGGAGAGCGTGTTGCGCAACTGCGATGGCAAGAAGGTGACGGAGGAGCACATCAAGGAACTTGCTGCGTGGAAGCCGACAGCGGCCCGCACGCTGGAAATTCCGTTTGTCGTGGCGCGCATTGTGTTACAGGATTTCACCGGCGTGCCACTACTGGCCGATCTGGCGGCGATGCGCGGTGTGGCGGCCAAGTTGGGCAAGAATCCAAAGATCATCGAGCCGCTGGTCCCCGTTGACCTGGTGGTTGATCATTCGGTGCAGATCGATCATTACGGCACGGCTGATTCGCTGGATCTCAATATGAAGCTCGAATTCCAGCGCAATCAGGAGCGCTATGCATTTATGAAATGGGGGATGCAGGCGTTCGACACGTTCAAAGTGGTGCCACCGGGAATCGGTATCGTCCACCAGGTGAATCTGGAATATCTGGCGCGCGGTGTGCACGACAAACATGGCGTGCTGTATCCCGACACTCTGGTCGGCACCGATTCACACACCACCATGATCAACGGCGTTGGCGTCGTCGGCTGGGGCGTGGGTGGAATCGAGGCGGAAGCCGGGATGCTGGGCCAGCCGGTCTATTTTCTGACCCCCGATGTCGTCGGCGTGAATCTCACCGGGAAATTGCCCGAAGGCACCACCGCGACAGACCTGGTGCTTACCGTAACCGAAATGCTGCGGGCCGCAAAAGTGGTCGGCAAGTTTGTGGAATTCTTCGGCGAAGGTGCTCGCGCATTGAGTGTGCCGGACCGCGCCACCATCGCCAATATGGCACCTGAGTACGGTGCAACGATGGGCTTTTTCCCGGTCGATGAAGCGACCATGGAATATTTCCGCGCCGGTGGCCGCACGGCTGACGAACTCGACAAATGCGAAAGCTACTTCAAGGCACAAGGCATGTTCGGCGTGCCATTGGCCGGCGACTGCGATTACTCCACGACACTTTCGCTTGACCTGTGCACCATCAAGACGTCGCTCGCCGGACCAAAGCGTCCGCAAGACCGGATAGAGCTGGGCAACATGAAGTCGCAATTCACATCGCTGTTTTCCAAGCCACCGACCGAAAATGGATTCTCCAAAGCGGCAGGCGATTTGGGCAAACGATTCCAGACCGCGGACGGTGTCGATCTGGGCTCGGGCGATGTACTCATTGCAGCGATCACATCTTGCACGAATACCTCGAACCCTAGCGTGATGCTGGCAGCAGGTCTGCTTGCCAAGAAAGCGGTGGAGCATGGCCTGACCGTCAAACCGCATATCAAAACATCATTGGCACCGGGAAGCCGTGTTGTTACCGACTACCTGACGAAGTCCGGCTTGTTGCCATATCTGGAAAAAATGGGCTTTTACCTCGCGGGCTACGGCTGCACGACGTGTATCGGTAACGCAGGACCATTGGCTGAACAGATTGAAGAGTCGATTGTAAAGAACGACCTCGTCTGCGCTGCCGTGCTATCGGGCAACCGTAATTTTGAAGCGCGTATTCACGCCAATATTCGCGCCAATTTCCTTGCCTCGCCACCGCTGGTGGTGGCGTACGCCATCGCGGGCAGTGTGCTGGTCGATTTGCAAACCGAGCCGGTCGGCCAGGGTACCAAGGGCCCCGTGTATCTGAAAGACATCTGGCCGACCAGCCACGAAATCGCCGGCGTACTGGGCTTTGCGATGGATCCCGCCGTTTTCAACGCGCGCTACTCAAATCTCGGTGCCGACAATCCTCTGTGGCAAAACATTAAGGGAACCGTTGGACAGGTCTACGATTGGCCCAAGTCCACCTACATCGCTGAACCACCGTTCTTCGCCAACTTCGGCACTGGTGCAGGGAAAGCTCACGACATCAAAGGTGCCAAAGCGCTTGGCGTGTTCGGTGATTCAGTCACCACCGATCACATCTCACCCGCAGGATCGATCAAGGACACGTCGCCAGCGGGCAAATTCCTCATCGACAACAACGTTCTCAAGGCTGACTTCAATAGCTATGGGGCGCGGCGCGGCAATCACGACGTGATGATGCGCGGCACTTTCGCCAACGTGCGCATCAAAAATTTGATGATTCCCGCCAAAGCCGATGGCAGCCGTGTCGAGGGTGGACTAACGCTGATGCAACCCTCAGGCGAACAACTGCCGATTTACGATGCGGCCATGCGCTACATTGCCGCAGGAACACCGACTGTCGTTTTCGGCGGTGAGGAGTACGGCACGGGCTCGTCACGTGATTGGGCAGCGAAGGGCACGCAGCTGCTCGGTGTGAAGGCGGTGATCGCCAAGAGTTTCGAGCGTATCCACCGCTCCAACCTCGTTGGCATGGGCGTGCTGCCGTGTCAGTTCAAAGGTAGCGATACAGCAACGTCACTAGGCATCAGGGGCGATGAGGATTTTGATATCGCTGGCGTCGAGGCCGGCATCAAACCGCAGATGGATGTCACGCTGGTTATCAAGCGCATTGATGGCTCAATCCAAAACGTTCCGGTGTTGTTGCGTATCGATACGCCTATCGAAGTGGATTACTATTTGCACGGTGGGATCCTGCCGTACGTATTGCGGGAGCTGGTCGCGTAACAGGCAGTTTTTCCAATGAGCCAGTGAAAAGAGCCGGAATTTCCGGCTCTTTTTTATGCAAGGTGAAAGCGCGAATCAAGCATCGGCGAGGCGTTTGGAGCCTAAAGGGCTCCAAAACCGCACCAGTGCTTGTGTTTCTAGCTGGTACTTCTAAACTGAAGTTCCGGCCAATTTTCCGCTTATTTTGACCGAAAGGTCCATGTAATCAGCACGTTGGTGATTTTTTGGCA
>JAJAYN010000065.1 GCA_026786225.1 Burkholderiales bacterium
ACACGACATCATGCCCTTGCACGCTAACCGGTAAATTCGTCAAACTCCCGATCATTGAGAGGCGTTGTCCTACGACACGTTAAAAAGAATTCCACTAGACTGGAAGGTCTATACGCCTACCCACATGCTTGGCAGTCGTATTTAACTGATTCGTAATTATTTCATTTATTATTTCCACTGCACCGCACTCTGCCATGAAAAATCCGATTTTCAAACGTGCCCCGCCGACCAAAAACACAACTGCTGCAGTGGAAGGTGATTCCGCATTTGGTGCCCCTGCGATCCGAAATGCGCTAATCATCATTGCACTCGCGTGTATCATTTTCTTCCTTCGATATGCCAGAGATTTCCTCATCCCCATGGCAATGGCGATGGTATTTGCAGCAGTGCTGGATCCGATTACCCGTAAGCTGCGCAGCATCGGTATCAATACCTCCATTGCGGCTGGCTTGACGGTGTTGTTCGCGCTGGTTGTGATCAGCGGCAGTATTTATCTGGTAACCGATGACGTCGCGGCAGCCGTCGAAAAACTTCCGGCATTGTCACAGGGCCTCAAGGACCGGGCCAAAACCGAACAGGCGGCCGCACCTAGCACGGTAACGAAACTGACTGAGACGGCCAAAAATCTTGAAGAAGCTGCCAGCACCCTCAGTGGCGCGCCACCTACCGCGACCAAGACTGCGCCACGCGTTGAAGTTCGCGCGGAGTCTCGCCCCAGCTGGATACGAGCCCAGTTATCGACGGGATCAACCACCGTCCTCCAAGTCGTTAGCCAGGTTCTGCTGGCATTGCTCATTACCCATTTCATTCTTGCCGCCGGCCCAATGCTTCGGCGAAAGTTGTTGCGCGCGTCGGGCAACCGCCCGCACCACCGAGCCCTGATGCAGCGCATCCTTGCGCAATCTTGCAAGCAAGTGCAGCTCTACGTTGTCATCATGATGGTAACCAATGTGGCAGTTGGTCTCGCCGTATGGCCAGTCTTTTATCTGTTGGGCTTCGAGCAGCATGGCCTCTGGGCGCTGTTCGCGGCCGTGGTGCACATCGTGCCATACGTCGGGTCCGTTGCTGTTGCAGCTGCGGCGGCTTTCGTTACCTATCTAGAAAGCCCTGCCATTTTCGAAGCGGTGAACGTCGGCGCAATTGTACTGGTCGTCGTGTCCTTGGTCGCAACGCTACTGTCAACCTGGTTACAAAGTCGGACCTCACGGATGAATCAGGTTGCCGTGTTTGTCGGAATCATGTTCTGGGGTTGGTTATGGGGTCTTTGGGGCCTGTTTTTAGGCGCGCCCATCGTCGTGATATTGAAGGTGATATGCGATAACGTCAACGCACTGCGTGGTGCGGCGCGATTGCTGGGCGACTGAATTCGGGGGGGGGGATGGGGGACGTTTTCATCGATCACAGCTCGCGTTCACGCACTTTGTCTCGAATCATTCCGAGGAATTTTGCGTGGTCTTGCGATTTATCCAAAGAAAAATCCGCCCCTAACTGTAGCGCGTGAGTTCGCTGCCCTCGACCCTACCATTGAAATTTGCGGCGGTGCGCCACGAACGTGGTACCGCACTGGCGCAATGACGAGGACCCTGGCGTAGACAAACTCTAGCAGGGGAGCGGTTTCACACGCATTTTCGCCCGCTAAGGCGGACCAGTACTTGATCTGCGCTTTGCGTCAATCTGGAAACATCAATCCCGTTCGCCTGGCGTTTGAGGCGTACCGTCGCGGACGATGAGCGCGTCGCCGTCAGCCTTGCATTCGCAACAATCGCGCCGCTTCTTCCAGCCTTGTATCCTCGATCTCGCGCAACACGCTATCCATGTCTACCGCTTTTTGTTTGCGCTCGAATCGTCCCGTCAACACCACTTCCGGTGTCAAGGTACCGGCTTCAAAATGTGCCCATATTTCACGACCGTATTGCGTCGTCAAGAGCTCAGGCGCGAACCGACCGAAGTAATTGCGAAGGTTTGCCACGTCGCGCTCGAGCATCGCCTGCGCGTGGTTGTTGCCGGCAGCGTCAACTGCTTGCGGCAGATCGATGATCACCGGTCCATCGCCGCTGATGAGGATATTGAATTCGCTCAGATCACCGTGGATCACGCCCGCACACAACATGCGCACAACTTCCATGATGAGGGCACTGTGATATCTGACCGCCACAGCCGGCGTGAACTCGACATCGTTCAGTCTCGGCGCAGCGTTACCGTCAGCATCAGTGACGAGCTCCATCAGGAGCACACCCTCGTGAAAATTGTAGGGCTTCGGTACGCGCACCCCCGCGGCAGCGAGACGATAAAGCGCGTCCACTTCGGCGTTCTGCCACGCCGCTTCCTGCGACTCACGACCGAAGCGGGTACCCTTGGCCATGGCACGCGCCTGGCGGGTATTCTTGGTCTTGCGATTTTCGGTGTAATCGACCGCCTGCCTGAAAGCGCGTTTGTTGGCCTCCTTGTAGACCTTTGCGCAGCGCGTTTCTTCGCCGCAACGCACGACAAACACCATCGCCTCCTTGCCGCTCATGAGCTGGCGCACCACGCCGTCGATCAAGCCGTCTTCGAGCAGAGGTTGCAGTCGTTGGGGTATTTTCATTTCGCCATTTTAAGATGTAATGGCGGAGTCCACAGCGCTACGTCAATAGGCGAGACGCAAAAGCGCGTGTCGCCTTCTTCGCGCTTGTCTCAGGAACCGGTGCGAAATGCCGGAAATGCCGCCAAAAGCGCTTGCCCGAAACGGGAGCCACCTTGCAAATTGCCGATGTAATTCGCTTGCCTGTCCTGTAGCCATTCCAGCATATAGG
>JAJAYN010000066.1 GCA_026786225.1 Burkholderiales bacterium
ACCCTACGCCGAGGTAGTGTCACCGCATCAGGCACTGCAAATGCTTTCCAGCTGGAGCGGCAGCCAGTTTCAGGCGGACATGGTGGAACAGTTCATCCAGTCTATCGGCGTGTTCCCGGTCGGCAGCATGGTTGAACTGTCGACCGGCGAAGTTGCTGTCGTGGTGACTCACAGCAAGTTCAAGCGATTGCGCCCAACCGTGCTGGTGCTCACCGAAGCCGACAAAACCGTGCGGTCAAATCCAAGCACACTCGACCTGCTCTACGATACTTCCGACACACCTGTGTACATTCGACGCGGCCTGCCGAGCAAGGCGTTCGGTCTCGATCCACGTGAATTCTATGCGGCCTGATGTGCCCCCAAATAGTCTGAACAGCGCATGATTGACTCAACTCATCCACGCGCGATGGCTACCGCGTTGCGCGGACAAGACGAAACCCTGGTGTCGCAGGAGCTACCGCGCACGGCACTGAAAACGGCGCTCAACAATGCCATTGGTCACGCACGCATGGCGCAACGCGTCGTTGCGGTGCTGATCGTGGTGCTGGCGCGATCTGACCGTCTCGATACGATGCTGGGCATCCCCACCCGGCAGCTCATGCAGCATGCGCTGCGACGCATCGCCGGTGCGTTAAGGCGAGATGATCGTTTTGTTCAACTATCTGACGAAAAGATCTGTGTTTTCCTGCCCAATCTCCGGAGCGATGCCTTGCCGTTGCTGGCGGCAGGCAAGATTCAGCAGGCCTTTGAGACGCCGTTCAAGGTTGACGACAACCTCGTGACCGTCCGCCCCGTCATTGGTATCGCCACGTTTCCGGCAGCAGCAGAGAGTGCGGACGAACTGCTGGTACATGCCGATATCGCCGAAGGCATCGCCCGCAGTCGCGACATTCTCCACTACGTGTTTCATGCCGATAACAGGCGCGCCGCTGATACCTACACGGGACTCACCACCGAGTTGCGCGAAGCCATACGCACCAATCAACTTGAAGTGCACTATCAACCCAAAGTTGAACTGAAAAGCGGTCGCTGTCGCAGCGTTGAGGCACTTTTGCGCTGGACACTGCCTGATCATGGCGCAATCCCGCCACCGGTAGTGGTGCGTGTCGCCGAGGGCAATGGCCTGATAGGCGCACTCACCGAATGGGTGCTGAATACAACCTTGCGCCACCAATCGGAATGGAAGCAGGCGGGCATTATGCTCGATGTCGCCGTCAATCTCTCCACGATCACCCTGGGTGATGCCGAATTGCCTGGCGTGATCAGTCATGCCCTGGGAACGTGGCAGGCGGAGCCTTCGCGCCTGACGCTGGAAATTACCGAAGACGCTACCATCAACGACGTCGACTATTCGCTGGCGATCATGAATCAGTTGAAAAAGCTGGGCGTGAAGCTATCGGTCGATGATTTCGGCACGGGCTATTCGTCTCTTTCCTATGTGAAGCGCTTCCCGCTCGACGAATTAAAAATCGACAAACTGTTCGTTCAACACATGCGCGACAACAAAAGTGATCAGCGTATCGTCCGCTCTGTGATTGACCTCGCGCATACGTTTGACCTTTCCGTCGTTGCCGAAGGCGCCGAAGACGAAGCCACGCTCAAGGAGTTAAAGCGCATGGGCTGCGATCTCGCGCAGGGTTACGCGCTCAGCCCCGCCCTCCCCTCAGCAGCGCTGCTCGACTGGCTCAAGCGGCATAAGTAACGACAGGTGGTCCCGCGTTGGTCCGCGTTTTGCCATTACCAGGTGTGTGCTAACCTATATTCACGTCGTGCATTCCAGACACTCATTGAGCTCTCCCCATGAATCTCAGCGCTGAACAACTTGCAGAACTTCTCGCCGGCATTGCCCGCTCACAGCAGGCGATCATTGATGCCATCGAAAGCGAAAGTGGCGGCTGGCGAAACACGCATCTGCTGCCAAAACTGAACACCGCCTCGAATATGCGGCTGGCAACACCGCGTCTGCTGGATATTCCATCACGTATCCTGTTGCGCTCGCAAGGCCGCATTGCGATGGACGTGCCCACGATTGCCCGTTTGCTGGACGAAGCAGTTGGCGGCGCGGCATCGGCGCCGACCCAATCTTCGCCCGCGAGCAGTCCGCAAGCAGCGCCACTCGCCGCACCAGTGGCTGCGGCCGCTGTTGTCGCAGGCGTCGCAGCCGTTACCGCTATTGCTGCTGCAGAATCATCACCAGCCGGGGCGGATGGCAGCGATCTCGGCAATTTCTTCGATAGCTGATGCGCGTTCGGCACACGCCGGACATCCGCCTGCGGCTGCCATCAACCGTGTCGATTCGCCCATTTCATTTTTTCGCGCTATTGCCAGCCGCCTTGCTGTGCGCCTGGATCAACGCAGCGTCTGCCGCAACGCCTGACGACGCACCCAGTGCCACCGGGCTCAAGGGCCGCTTGATCGTTGGCTATCAGGGCTGGTTTGGTTGCCCGCAGGACGTGCCCGGCAACACCTATTGGGAGCACTGGTTTTACAAGAACAACGCGAGTGCAGATAACCTGGCGGTTGACCTGCTGCCGTCGGTTTCGCAGTTCCGCGCCGAGGACCTTTGCCCCACCCAGTTGCGCCGCAAAGATGGCTCGACCATCAATGTTTTTTCTTCGCAAAATGCGCGCGTCGTTGCCACCCACTTTCGCTGGATGCGTGACCACGGCATCGACGGCGCTGCGGTACAGCGCTTTGTTGGGCCGCTCGCCACGCCAGCGCTTAAACAACGCAGTGACCGCGTGCTCAAAAACGCGCGGGCCGCTGCCGAAGCAAGCGAGCGCATTTTCTACCTGACCTACGACGTCTCGGGCGCCGATGCAAATACGGTCGTGGCCGACATCCGTCGCGATTGGCAATATTTAGTCCGTGATTTGAAAATTACCGCGAGCCGAAGCTACCTGCATGTGAACGGCAAACCGGTGTTGCAGCTGTGGGGTTTTGGCTTTAACGACCGGCCCGGCAGCGCGACCGCCGTGGCGGCGCTGATCAGCGACCTGAAGAATGGCCGCGACAATCTGAAGGCAACTACGCTCATCGGCGGTGTGCCGTCAAACTGGCGGACCCTTGACGGCGATTCGCAGTCCGACCGTCGCTGGGCGGAGGTTTATCGCAGCTACGCTGTGTTGAGCCCGTGGTCGGTCGGTCGCTTCCGCGATGATGCAGGCGTGGACAAATTCGTTCGCGAACGGGTGTTACCTGATATGGAAGAAACGAAACGACTTGGCATCGGCTACATGCCGGTCGTGTTCCCCGGATTTTCCTGGTTCAATTTGCAAACCGGTCGTGGCCAGAAAAATCTGGCGATCATCAATCAAATACCGCGCCGTTGCGGTAATTTCCTTTGGCGGCAGGTATCCAGCCTGCTTGGTGCGCGTGTCGATATGCTTTATGCGGCCATGTTCGATGAAGTCGATGAAGGCACCGCACTGTTCCCCACCGAGCCTCGCGAAGCCAGGTTGCCCAAAGGCGCGCAGATGGCGTTCCTCAATCAGGACGGCTGTGTACTGGATGACGACTGGTACCTGCGTATAACCGGCAAGGCAGCGCACTTCCTGCGGCGAAACGAGGTGCCACCGGCGAAGCTCGATTCGGTGATGCGCCCATAGCGCCGGCGCGACAATCTCAACCGGCGTTGTCCTCATATTCGTGCAGCCACCCAAACGTTTCCTCGCTGTGCTTACCCTCACTCGGCCGGTACTCGGCGCTCACCCACCCGGCATATTTTCCCTCCGCGCCGAGTCGATCAATGCGCGCAAACAGATCCGCAAAGTCGATCTCCCCGCTACCCGGCTCATGCCTGCCCGGCGCGTCGGCAAACTGAATGTGGCCGATGCGTGGGAGAAGCCGTTCAATCGTCGCCGCCAACACCGCCGTGCCGCCACCCTCCATGATCTGCATGTGATAGCAATCGAATTGCAGCATCAAGTTCCGTGCACCAACGACATCCATCACGCCAATCGCGTCGGTGGAATTGCTGACCAGATAACCCGGCACGTCATGTGTGTTGATCGGCTCAAGATTGATTGCCAGATTGGCCAGTGCAGATTCGCGTGCGGCATATCGCAAGTTGGAAATCAGCGTCATCTCGCATAGCCGCGTATCCGTATCCGGCGCCTGCACACCCGCCAGACAATTGAGTTGCGACACGCCGATGGCGAGCGCGTATTCGATCGCCTCCGCCACACACAGCCGAAAGGATTCTTCCCGTCCGGGCACGCCTGCAAAGCCCCACTCCCCAAGCTTCGGCGAGCCGGACCGGATATTGATCAACACCGGCTTCAGACGATACTGTGCAAGCCGGTCACGCACATCCTGTGAATCGTGGTCGTAGGGGTAATGAAACTCGACCGCGTCAAAGCCAGCAGCGGCGGCCGCAGCGAAGCGATCCAGAAAGGGCAGCTCGGTAAACAGGAATGAAATATTGGCGGCGAAACGGGGCATTGTTGATATAGAGGTCAGCGAATAGTCACGAGTATGATGGGTGAATGCGCAGTGCTGAATGTAATGCTTGCCACAACATCATTGTAAGAAGAATTCCAAAACAGGAAAGAAAATAATATGGCCGGACAACCCGAAATCACCAACATGGCGCTGTTCTGCGATTTTGAGAACGTCGCCATCGGCGTGCGCGACGCGAAGTACCCGGAATTCGATATCAAGAAAGTGCTTGAGCGCTTATTGGTCAAAGGCAGCATCGTCGTCAAGAAAGCCTACTGCGACTGGGACCGCTACAAGGAATTCAAGAAGACCATGCACGAGGCCGCGTTTGAGTTGATTGAAATTCCGCACGTGCGTCAGTCCGGCAAGAATTCCGCCGACATCCGCCTTGTCGTCGACGCGCTGGACCTCTGCTACACCAAGGCGCACGTCGATACCTTCGTCATCATCAGCGGCGACTCCGATTTCTCACCGCTCGTCTCCAAGCTGAAAGAAAACAACAAACGTGTGATCGGCGTCGGTGTGAAGGATTCAACGTCCGACCTGCTAAGCGGCGCGTGTCACGAATTCATTTACTACGACGATCTGGTGCGCGCGCAGGAAGCGAAGAAACAAGCCAGCCGCCAAGCCACCGCCAAGCCCGCCGCACAGGCGAAAAAGGCTGCGCAGAAACCGGAAGACGACAAGCGAATTGAAGTGCTGGAGTTTCTGGTCGATACCGTGGAATACCTGATAAACGAACGCGGCTCGGATGAAAAACTCTGGGGCTCAATGGTCAAGCCGACGATGCAGCGGCGCAGACCGGGTTTCAATGAGTCGTCGTATGGCTATCGCAGCTTTAAGGAACTGGTTGAGGATGCGGAGAAGCGGAAGATGGTGTTGACTGTGCGGGATGAGAAGTCGGGGCAGTACACGATACGGTTGCCGGCGAGTAGTTAGCGAGGCGCAATGTGAGGAAAAAATAACGTAAAACTCAAGCGTGGGCGCGGCTTACGGAGAACAATTGGCTGGAAAGGCGCGCCGGTGCTAGTGTTTGTTCTATTTTCAGTCTTGAACTTGGTTGCCATAAAACGCGACTTCATTCCGTGATCGATCACGCGCTTCATTTCAATTCTTGCTATTAGCGCCCAAGCCCAGGAATCGCTTCACCGCAGCCAACGTAAGCGCAGGATCTTCTTCGTGCGGCAGGTGGCCTAGCGCATCGAAGATTTGCAACTGGCTGCCCGCAATGTCTTTCGCAAAACGTTGGCCGGCTTCTGGCGCAATGAGGCGGTCGAGGCCACCCCACAAGATCAGCGTGGGCACGTTGACCTCCGGAATACGCGCCGTGATGGCATCGCTCAATACGTGTTTCAGGCGCTCGGCCAATGCGCGGCGATTGCCTTCGCGCAAGGTGAGTTCAAAATAGCGATCGATCAGCTCGGGCGTCACGCGCGACGGATCACCATAAACGTTGCGGATACTTTCTTCGACGATGCGGCGCGGCAATGTCACGCGCGCGATCTGATTCAATACCGGCAGCCGCGCAATGCGAAAACCCAGCGGAACGACGGTCGGCGCGAGCGGATAGCCTGCCGAATCAACGAGGATCAGACGATCAACACGCGACGGCCTGCCGAGCGCGGTGACGAGCGCTACCTGCCCGCCGAAAGAATTTCCCGCTAACACGCAGTGCGCCACGCCGAGTTTATCGAGGAAGGCCTGCATGAATTTCTCATATTGCCCGATCATGTAATCGTCATCGGGAAAAGGCCCGGTCAGCCCGAAGCCCGGCAGATCGAGGCGAATCACGCGGCGCGACTGCTTGAGGCCATCGACACGGTCGACACCATTTACCCAGCCATCCCAGGTGTGCAAACTCGCCGAAGTCCCATGCAGCAACACGATGGGTATCGCGTCCTCGCGCGGCCCTTCGTCGCGCATATGCACCTGCGTGCCGGCGACCTCGATAAACGTCGAGGGTGGCGGCGCCCACCTGCCCTTCAATTCGTCGACAGTTCGGTCGGGTGCCCAACTGAATGCGACGAAGCCCAGCAGCAGCAGTACGACGATGCCGCACAGCCCGACGATTATTTTCAGAAGTATTCGCATGTTTTGTGCCCAGGCTGAGTCAGAGTTCGGCATATTTGCAGAAGAAATCAATTTGGCGCTAACTCTTTGCTGCTCTGCAATCTAAAAGGTTTCTCGATGTTGGTGGATATATTGCAAAGCAACGACTGAGAAAACCTGCCAGCGTGTGCGGGCGCTGGTGACAATTAACCGGCGTGCCGTCCGGCCTGCTGGTGTTGAGCGACCGTTCAAGTAGACTGGCTCGACCGGCGGCACCCGACCCAAAGCGGCCGGTCGCGTCGGGAGTCCAATTCGCTCCATCGCAGCTAGTCTGCGAAAGTTTCCCTGAGAGTTTCTAGCGTGATATCCAATGTTTTTGCCGAAAGCCTGCCCGTTTTCTTGACCAACCTAGCCTTGTCGACAGCCCGAATTTGATCCAGCAGGATTAGGCCCTTCTTGCCGGCATGCGTGACCGCGATGCGAAAAGGAGCCGACCTGCTCTTAGTCGTCATTGGCGCGACCATTACAGTTCGCAAATGATCATGCATCTCTGCCGGCGACACGACGGCACATGGCCGCTGCTTGCGAATTTCACTGCCAACGGTCGGGGCCAAATTCACCAGCCAAATGTCCCCGCGTGCTACCACACGAGCTCCACGTCGTCCTCATTGGAAAACTCTCCAAGAACCAGCAAATCATCGCCAGCCTTTTCGAGCTTCTTAGATGCTTCCGCCCACCCTGATCGCACTGGTTTATTTGGCTTGCGAAGGACGAGAGCATCTCCCTCGATTGTCATCTCCGCCTCGCCGTCCAGTCCAACCTGGGCAAGAAAGGGCTTCGGAATGACTATTCCCTGAGAATTGCCTATCGGCCGAATGGTTGTTTTCATGTCTCTCCGTCAATCACACTATGCTTATCTAGAAATGGACAGCGCAACGTATATGTTATTACAAAGTGACAACAAACGCCATTGGTTTTCAACCGCCGTCATATCAGCATGACGGGCGCTAAAAAACGACTGCGGCTCGTTGAAAGCGCAATGCGACTGTCGCTTTCCGACCCATAGCCGGTCAACGCCGGGCTCCAATTCGCTCCTAAGTGGACATCCCCCCTAGAAAAAAATCCAATTGAACGATATTGCGACCGCAATCTACACGATAGAAAAATCCTAGGCTCCCTTGCGCAGAGCGCGTCGGTATTGCTTTATCCGCTTCATCTTCTTGGCGACGGGATACTGGCTCAGCACAATTTGTAGGCGGAGCGGTGCAATACAGTCGATCAATTCATGTTCAAAGCAATCTGATTGCACAACAACATTTCGCATTTCTATTCCAAAGTCAATTGAGGCTTGTTGGAGCCCATGCAATTGTCGAATTTTTGTGAGTGCAGCATTGTGCGCGCTGAGAAAGGCAGCCGCCTCTGATTTCTGAGTTTCAAAATCGTCAAATTCGGCGTCGCTAACGACCAAGTTGATTCCAGAAGTTTGGCAAATCCGAGAATTGGGGCGACTTGAACGAGGTTCGCCCTTCCGAAAAATGGAACTGGGCTCGACCGGACATAATGAGGTTAGGTCTTCCACATTCACCGCGTCACCCATGAAATGAATTACACAGGGCATATGAATCTTTCTAGATAGCATGGCGGCAGCGGACCGAACAGAATGACCCATAAATGGACGATTTCTGCGGCTACTACCAATGCCACAATGCGACCCATTACGGTCACTATCGCTTTTTGTCGCCTTGGTCAGCGGGAACGTCGGGAACTCGTTTTAGATACCGTTGAAAATCTGACCGCTTGCCGCTGGCTGCCTCTTTGAGCAGGTACTCTAGGGTGAGGAACGCCGCCATCTTTTCCGACGCCGCACTCGCGATGAATTGATTCACCGAGATGCCATCCTTCTTCGCCAACTCTTTAATACTTTCATGTACCGAATTAGGCAAACGAACTGTAAGTGCAGACATAACGAGCTCCTATTTGTGTTTCAGCCCCGAATTCAAGAACTGCGACGGCGTTACAGCCGTCACCCCTAGCTCAGGCGCCCGGCGAAAATCTTTAATATTGTGCGTAATGATGTATTTCGCACCTGAAGCAATGGCACATTCGAGAATCATGTCGTCATCCGCATCGTGAAGAAATGGCCTCCACAGGAAATGCACTTCTTGCAAATGTGCGATTGACGCGAGATATTGAACAAATCCAAGCGCCATCGATTCATCAACTCCTGGCGGCATGTGTTCAGGTCTCGTGATTACGGATTGCCACTCGCAATACACGCCTACCGACAGGCATATCTGAAACCGCGCGTCTGGCAAGAGCGAAATCAACTCAAAGCTTGCGCCATTCCGCGATCTAGCCGCAGCGACAAGAACAGATGTATCTAGCACCACTCGAATGGTTGCACCCATATAACCATTCTACAGCTATGGCGGCGTCGCGCAACTCCAATTGTAGGGTCTTTCATCTAATAGCCTCACCCTGCCTGAATTGCGATTCTGTTCGTCCGCTATTGAGAAAATTCTACTTCCGCTTCTGGCCGACCGCTGCCATGGAATTTTCTCGGAAGCTGCTATTCAATATGGACTCTAGCCGACTTTGGTATCGTTGAACACCCGGCTGGGTGGGCTATTTTGTCCGACGGACAGTGTAAAAAGTTCGCTATATCTAGTTCACAAACCTAGAAAGCAAACCATGCACAACCAGGAACAGAAGCTGAAGAACACGATTGCTGCGCTCAATTTGGTGGGGCGCTTCGGGTGGGCCCGCACCGATAC
>JAJAYN010000067.1 GCA_026786225.1 Burkholderiales bacterium
ACCAGAAATCCGCCCGCTCCTTCGACAAGCATGGTGTCGGCTTCCACACTGAGCCGATCAAATGCAGCGCGTATGACTGCCATATCCAGCACAACCTTTTCGTGTGTCGCCGCCAGATGCGGTGCGATGGGCTCACTGAAGCAGTAGGGGTTGATGTCGGCGAGCGCAGCTTTGGTCGCTGAGACTTCACGCAATGCCACCACATCCGTGTTCATTTGCACGCCGTTGATATTGATCGTCCCCGCTGCAATCGGCTTCATCGGCGCGGCAACCAGTCCGCGCATCGCGAAGGCCTGAAGCAAGGCGCAGGTCACAAAGGTCTTGCCGGCGTCTGTGTCTGTACCGGTGACAAAATAATTCCTCATGATTTTCCGACCATGCGCTTGAATTCGTTGATATCGATGGTCTGTTGCCCGTCGATGGTTTTTCGTTTCATGAACGCAGGTTTCCTCGCATGTCCATAAACGACTTCATACGTCGCAGGAAGGCGTTCGCCTTTGCGAAATGCTTCGTAGGCCGTGACCATGCGCTGCCAGCGATACCGCCCCATCAACCCTGTGCTGCGACCGTTTTGCACGTTGTGCGCGCCGATGCCCTTGAGTTCCTTCAGCAGCGGTTTCAGCTCGTTGTAGGTCAGCGTAATGACTTCCTGATCCATCACCGGGTCGGCGAATCCAGCGTGAACGAGGATGTCGCCGATGTCGTGCATATCGACGAATTTGTTGACGTGCGGCTTGTCGTCAACAGCGCGAAAGGCCGCACGCAGCTCCTTCAGTGTGTCGGGGCCTAGCGTGGTAAACATGAAGAGGCCATTGGGCTTCAATACCCGCACGACTTCTTTCGCCACAATTTCCGGATTGCACCATTGCAAGGTGAGATTCGACATGACGAAATCGATGCTTTCGTTTTTGAATGGCAGTGACTCTGCATCGCTGCAAAGCCAGCACAATGACGGCGCGCGACCGGTGACGCGCTTCAACCAGGATGCCGACTTTGCCTGCGATCTGGCGGTGACCAGCATTTGCGGCGCCAAATCCAGGCCGATGATGTTTGCTTCGGTATAGCGCTCGCGCAGTTTGGCCGTCGCGTATCCTGTGCCGCAGCCGACATCGAGTACGGTTGCCGGCTGCAGCTTGATGTATTGGAGCCGTTCGAACAGGCGATCCGCAATTTCACGTTGCAGGAAGGCGTTGCCGTCATAGGTTTTGGCCGCGTCGCCGAAGGATCGGCGCACGGCCGGTTTCGGCGGGAACAAATCTTGATTGGTGCTCATATGCTCAAGAAGGTATCCACTTCGCGCAGAAACGCATCGCGATGGGACATGAATGGCGCATGGGCTGCATGGGCAATCATGGTGTAACGCGCATTGGGCATGTGGTCCGCCATCCATCGTGCTGCGGGTTCAGGCGTCAACGCGTCATGGTCGCCCTGTATCACCAGCGCGGGCTGCGTAAGCATGGAAGTGTACGGGCGCAAATCATTCGTGCGCAGAATGTCCAGTGCCGCTGCGAGCGCCTTTAAATCGGTGGCGCCACGTGAGGTGATTGCTTTTTGCAGTTCGTTGACCAGGTCGCGGATATTGGGGGTGTTCAACACTTGCAGCGCGAGGAAGCTCTTGATGGTTGCTGCATAGTTGACCGACAGCCGCTTGCCAAAGTCGGCAAGTACTGCGGACGACACGGCATGGGGCCAGTCATCGCTTTGCAAGAAGCGTGGCGTCGTCGCCACCAGGACGAGTTTGTCTACGCGTTTGCCATGACGGCGCGCCAGATCCTGTGCCACCAAACCGCCCAATGACCAGCCCAGCAGGTGCGAACTTTTCGGCATGGCATTGGCAACCGTATCCGCCATCGCAGTGAGGCTCAGCGTCGCCGCGCCATGCGAAAGTCCGTGTCCGGGCAGATCGATGATGTGCAGCATGTAATGCGCAGCCAGCGCGTCGCGGACGCCATTCCAAACGGCACCATTCAGTCCCCAGCCGTGCAGTAGCGTCAAATTTGGACCGCGACCTGAGACCTCAACAAATAAGGTCATTTGCGTTGATACCCCACATTGCCCATCAACTCGACGTCCAGATCGGTGAGTGCCGTGATGAGATCGAAGAGGTCGTCAGCCGTATGCGCTGCCGTGATCGACACGCGCAGGCGCGACGTGCCCGGTGGAACAGTCGGCGGGCGGATCGCCGGTACAAACATATGCCGTTCACGCAGCGCGTCGGCAAAGGCCATGGTGGTCGCGTTATCGCCGATCATGATCGGCTGAATGGCCGTCTGCGAATACGGCAATTTCGCAAATTGCAGTTTCAGGGAGTCGCCAAAAAAATCGATCAGCATGCGCAGGTGTTTCAGGCGCTCGCGGTCTTCCTGCATCACTTCGAGGCTCGCCTGGATGGCCGCAGCGATGGCGGGTGGCGTGGCAGTGGTAAAAATATAGGTGCGTGCTGATTGCAGAATCCATTCGACAATATCTTCGTGTCCCGCGACGAATGCGCCGTAGCCGCCAGCAGCTTTGCCGAGCGTTGCCATGTAGACGATGCGCTCACTCTTGAGATTGAAGTGTTCCAGCGAACCTTTGCCGCGATAACCGAGTACGCCAAAGCCGTGCGCGTCATCGATGACCAGTAGGGCATCGTACGTCTCGGCAAGCTTCAGCAGTTCTGGCAGCGGCGCGATATCGCCATCCATGCTGAATACGGCGTCAGTCACGATCAGTTTTCGCCCCGCTCCTTTCGACTCCGCCAGCATGGCGTCGAGCTTGACCAGATTGCAGTGTGGATAGCGCTTGAAGTTGGCGCGCGACAGCAACGCGCCATCGTTCAAGCAGGCGTGGTTCAATTTGTCGGCGAAAATGGTATCACCCCGCCCGGCAAGAGCGGTGAGGATGCCCATGTTCGCCATGTAGCCGGACGAAAACAGCAGCGTCTTTGGCAAACCGATATAGTCACCGAGCTTTTCCTCCAGCTCATGATGCGCGCGCATGTGGCCGGACACCATGTGGGATGCCGCCGCGCCGAGGCCGTAGCGCTTCAGCGCACGCATCGCCGCCTCCACCACTTTCGGATGATTGGCCAGCCCCAGGTAATCGTTGCTCGCGTACGCCATCACCCGTTTGCCATCGACCAGCATGGAGGCGTCCTGCGGGCCGTCGATAATGCGGCGCGCACGCAGTTGATCGGCTTGAGCGAGTTCGGAGAGTTGCAGGGAGAAGTCGTGAACGGACATGAACGCGGTGTAAATATTAAAACACCAGCATCCGCGCGCCTTTCAGGCCAAAAATGCCTGAAAAGCCGCGCCAATGCTAGCGATTTTACAGCGGAGTAATTCCCAGTTTGCCAAACAGCGCGCGGTCGCGATCCACATCGGGGTTGCCGGTCGTCAGCAATTTCTCGCCGTAGAAAATCGAATTGGCACCCGCCAGAAAACACATCGCCTGTGTCGCTTCGTTCATTTCCTGCCGGCCAGCGGAAAGGCGAACGAAACTGGTCGGCATGGTGATGCGGGCAACGGCGATGCTGCGCACGAACTCGGTCCAGTCCAGCACTTTTTCACCTTGCAGCTTTTCGTGCAGCGGCGTGCCTTCAACCTGCACCAGATAATTGATCGGTACTGACTCGGGATGCGGATCGAGATTTGCCAATTGTGCAATCAGCCCGGCGCGCTCATTACGCGATTCGCCCATGCCGACGATGCCGCCGCAACACACGTTCATGCCCGCGCCACGGACGCGCTCCAGGGTATCGAGGCGATCCTGATAGTCGCGGGTGGTGATGATGTCGCCGTAGACTTCCGGCGCCGTGTCGAGATTGTGGTTGTAGTAATCGAGGCCGGCAGTTTTCAATTGCTCGGCCTGGCCCTCTTTCAACATGCCCAGCGTGCAGCAGGTTTCCAGCCCTAGCGCTTTGACTTCGCGCACCATGTCCAGCACCGGATCGAGATCTCGCTGCTTCGGTCCGCGCCACGCCGCCCCCATGCAAAAGCGCGATGCGCCATTGGCTTTGGCCAGTTTCGCGGCGGATACCACCGCAGCCACATCCATCAGGTCTTCGTTTTCGACGCCGGTGTGATAGCGAGCGGCCTGCGGGCAATAGCCGCAATCCTCCGAGCAGCCGCCGGTCTTGATCGACAGCAGTGTGGATAGCTGTACTCTGTTCGGGTCGTGATGTTCACGGTGCAGCGTTTGCGCGCGGTGCATCAGGTCGGCGAATGGCAAATTGAATAGTGCCTCGACGGCGTCTCGTGACCAGGCCGCTGGCTTGGCGGCCTTCTGCCAGGAGGTGGGCACGCTAATCGGTATGGGTACGGGTGTGGAGAGGGCAGCAGTCTGCGACATTGATGAGTCCATAAAAACGCGTTCGGTGAAATAAACATGGCATGATTGCCAAATCCATCCGATATGTCAATTTTTGACGGCACAACAAACGACAATCGTGAACTTATTAGGCATGTCGATTTTCCGCGTAATGTCGTCCTCGAGTCCTTTCGGAAGTGTACTTTCGCAGGACTGCACACTTTGCGGTGTGCGTTCGCACGCGAGCCTGTGCGACGCTTGCCATCGCGATTTGCCGTTTCGCCAGGCGCTAGGTTGTCCTCGTTGCAACGCGATCAGCACTGACCATCAGGTTTGTGGCGCGTGCCTGTCGGATCCCCCGCATTTTGACGACACCATCAGCGCGTTTCGTTACGCGTTTCCGCTTGATCGCCTCGTTCAGGCTTATAAATTCAACGCCAACCTTGGTTTGCTATCACTGTTCGCCGATGCACTCGCAAGTGCCATCCGCGCCAACACCGCCGATGTAAAGGCCGATCTCGTTATCCCGCTACCGCTCGCGCCGAAACGACTTGCCGAACGCGGCTTCAACCAATCCGCGCTGCTTGGCGCAAATATAGCGAAAGCGCTGGGAATCCGTTTCGAAGCGCGCGGCATGTTGCGCGTGCGTGAGACCCCACCGCAAACGGGATTGAATCGCGAAGCACGACTGAAGAATGTGCGCGGCGCATTTGATTGCGCGCGCCGACTCGAAGGCCGACATGTCGCCGTCGTCGACGATGTGATGACGACTGGTGCAACACTTTCGGAAGCCGCGAAAGTACTCAAAAAAGCCGGGGCTGCGCGCGTGAGCGCGTGGGTGGTTGCACGGGCGACAAAGGACGAGCGTGACGTAGCGGTCGGCAACGATTTGGAAACGGTCCCATTCCACAATATTCAACGTTAATCGACATGTTTAACGTCATTCTCTACCGCCCCGAAATCCCACCGAATACCGGCAACGTTATCCGGCTTTGTGCAAATACCGGCGCGAGTCTGCATCTGGTGCATCCGCTGGGCTTTGAATGGGACGATGCGCGGGTCAAACGGGCGGGACTTGATTACCACGAGTTCGCGAATGTGCAGCATCACGAAAGCTGGCAAGTCTGTCGTGAAGCGCTCAAAGACTCCCGCCTGTTCGCTGTTGAAACGCGAAACGGATTACGCTACGACAAAGTTGCGTTTCAGGCAGGCGATAGTTTTTTATTCGGACAGGAGACCGCGGGTTTGCCCCTAGAGATCATGGATGAATTTGCCGCCGAGCGGCGAGTATGGTTGCCGATGCAGCCCGACAATCGCAGCTTGAATTTGTCGAACGCTGTGGCAGTGATGGTGTTTGAAGCATGGCGACAGAACAATTTCACCGACAGCGAAGCTGGGTAGCCAATGGCCGGCGCTATTCGCACCGGCCACCAATTTACAATTACTGAACTGTGACGCGTTTGGCGCTGACCGGCACCTTTTTTGGCAACACCAGTGACAGTACGCCGTCTGCATATTTGGCTTCAACCGCTGCTTCGTCGATATCCTGCGCCAGACTGAAAACGCGCGATGTTTTGCCGTAAAAACGCTCTGAATGCAATACGCGCCCAGCTTCCTTGGCTGCGTCTTGGTTGACGTCGACAGGCGTAACATTTTCACGCTTGATCTCCGCCAGAATCGAGACTTCTTTCTGGTCCACTTCGATGTGAATGTCTTCCTTCTTCGCGCCGGCGATTACCGCGCTAACGTGATACGCAGAAGGATCTTCGCGCACTTCGATTTTGATGGGCGTGACGTTGTTGCGCGCTTCACCTGGGAGTGGCCGCAGAAATCCGGAAAACAGATCATCAAGGTGATGCGAAAGAAGGGCAGCGGATGGATCCAAACGGTTGTTCAAACGTACTAATGTGTTCATGGTTTATGCCTTGAGAGTTGTGGAGGACAGTGCATTTCAATTGAGGACAGCGGCGCAATATTTCAAGCCCTCGCCATGCATCTCAAGGGATTCTTATAGACTCACGGTTCGAACAAGAAAAGGTATGTATGGGCGTAAGCAAAAACGACAACCCCCAGCAAAAGCAGCGCGCGCTGTTTGCAGAAGTGGAAACACATCGCGGCTACATGCTGCGCTTTGCAACGGCAAAATTGCGCGATGTGGGTCAGGCTGAAGAGGTCGTGCAGGAAGCACTGCTGGCAGCACTTGACGGGATAGCGAGCTTTTCCGGGCAATCTGCATTGCGTACATGGCTGACTTCTATTCTCAAATTCAAAATTATTGATTTTCAGCGCCGGGTGATCAGCGAGCGTGCGCACTTTACCAGCGCGCCGCAAGATGACGATTCCGCTGATCCAGCGTGGCTCGATAAAATGTTCGACAACACCGGGCATTGGCACCCAAGGCTTGCATCGTGGGCCAACCCGGATGGCGCGTTTGAAGAAAAGCAGTTCTTTGAAGTGTTTGAACGATGCATGGACAAATTGCCAAGCTCAGCAAGTCGGGTGTTTTTCAAGCGCGAAGTAATGGGCATCGATACCGACGAGATCTGTAAGGAAGAGTCCATTACCGCGTCCAATTGTTGGGTCATGCTGCATCGTGCGAGGATGGCGCTGCGCGAATGCCTTGATCGCAACTGGTTCCAGGGGGATAAAAAGTGATTGCCGAACATATTGACCTGTCTTGCAAGGAGGCGGCACGGCTCATGAGCCACCGACAGGATCGCGCACTTTCAGACGTCGAGACTGAAAACTTGAAAAGCCATTTGCTCGTCTGCCTCAGTTGCAGAAACTTCAGCGATCAGCTAGGTGTGCTGAGCCGGCTGGCGCGCCGATATGGAAACGACGGGCCGCCGCCGGAAGAGGTACCTTTGTGACCGGAATGACCGCATGAAACCACTGGTCCGGTTGTGTAAAATATTTGAATCTGATCGCGCTGGCGGCGCGTAGAATTGTGCAATCGAGTGTGTGGCGACATCCGGAAAGCAGCCGCTTGTTATCCAGCCCGCGACCGTACTGTCTAAAACTTTCCAATCACGTAAAAAGGAGCTCAACATGAACAGCAAATTAATCATTTCCTCGGCAATCGCCGGACTCGTCGCCCTCGGCGCGGTCAGCGGCAGCGCCATGGCACAGGATAAACCAGCGGCCGCGAAGGAAAAATGCTTTGGCGTAGCCAAGAAAGCGGCTAACGATTGCGGAACCGCCAAACACTCGTGCGCAGGTCAGGCTGCTGCCGACAATGTGCCTGAAGAGTGGAAATTCGTCGCAAAAGGCACGTGTGAAAAAATGGGTGGCAAGCTCAAGGTGGCTGCCAACGACGCCAAGGCTGCTCCTGGCGCGCCGGCCAAGTAGCAAACCGCTCCTCACTTTAGGATAACGCCATGAAAACGACCCAATTGATTATCTCCAGCGCCATAGCCGGTCTGGTATCGCTTGCAACGTCTGGTCTCACTGTTGCGCAGGACAAGCCCGCAGCGGCCGCAAAGGAAAAATGTTACGGGGTTGCCAAAAAAGGCGCGAATGACTGCGGTACCGCCAAGCATTCGTGTGCGGGTCAGGCTGCTGCTGACAACACACCTGAAGAATGGAAGTTTGTTGCCAAAGGTACTTGCGAATCCATGAAGGGTTCGCTCAAAAAGCCAGGCGGCACCACGGAAGCACCGAAGCAGTCATATTGAGGTCCTGGTTTCCCGGCAGTGATTTATTCGCGAGTCCCTTGAGATTGATGCCCCCGCAGTGCGGGGGTATTTTTTTTGATGCGATCTTGGTCGCCATCCCCTTGCCATTGTGCGCCCAGCCCATCCTTTTATGACGTCAAAATCGGTATCGTCGATGCCAGCCGCCACTGCTTCAATTTCGTCGTCCGCCGGTATTGGCTTGCGGCCGCCGCACTACCGGGCGATTCTTGAGTTGATGCCTGCGGTGTCGTTTCTCGAAGTCCACAGCGAGAATTTTTTCGGCGATGGTGGGCAGCCACTGAAATATCTGGCGCGCCTTCGCGAGGACTATCCGATCAGCACCCATGGCGTCGGCCTCTCACTGGGTTCGACCGATCCGCTCGCGGTCGATCATCTGAAAAAATTGAAACGGCTGGTCGATGCGGTTGAACCGGTGCTGATTTCCGAACATCTATGTTGGGTCGGCGTGAACGGACGCTTCCTGAACGATTTGTTGCCTTTGCCTTACACAGTGGAGTCGCTCGCACACGTGGTGCAACGTGTGGGAGAAGTGCAGGATTTTCTCAAGCGCGCCATCCTTATTGAGAACGTTTCCAGCTACCTCGAATTTTCTGAGTCAACCATTCCCGAATGGGAGTTCGTCCGTGAAGTCGCCAATCGGTCCGGCTGCCAGATACTGCTGGATGTAAATAATATCTACGTGAATGCGGTCAATCACGATTTCGATGCGCATGGTTATCTGGATACCATTGCGCCGGGTAGCGTCGGCGAAATTCATCTGGCCGGGTTTCAGGATACGGGCGAGGTCCTCATCGATACCCATGGCGCGACGGTAAGCGATGAAGTGTGGCGTCTATATGAATATGCCATCCAACGTTTTGGCTGTGTGCCCACGCTCGTTGAATGGGACACCGATATTCCCGCGTTGCCGGTCTTGCTCGGCGAAGCAGAAAAAGCCAATGGCATCCTTGCCGCACATGCGCAACGAGCCGCGAATGCTGCGTGAAACCCAAACCGCGTTCGCGGCATCGTTGATTGCCGGTGATTCGACCGCCGGCAGCAGAATTCGCGCGGGCAAGTTACCTTCAGCGCGTCGGCTGGAGATCTACCGGCACAATGTCATGTCGAATCTGCGCGGCGTATTGAAGGATATTTACCCGGTCATTTTTGCGGTGGTGGGCGACGCATTCTTTTTGCACGCGGCAGATCAATTTATTCTCACCCACCCGTCGCGTTCGGGCGACCTGAATCAGTTTGGCGGCGACTGGTCCGCGTTTCTTGCCACTTATCCGCACGCAACGGATTTACCCTATCTGCCCGACGTTGCGACCCTCGAATGGGCCTGGCACGAGGCGTTCCATGCAAGAGACGCCCCCGCATTCGAGCTTGGTCGTTTAGCCGGCATTCCGGCTGAAGAGCACGGTGAACTGCGTTTTATGTTGCACCCCGCAGTGCGTTTGTTGCAATCGCGCTTCCCCATTCTGCGAATATGGGAAGTTAACCAGGCGAGCCATGCTGGCGAGATGGTGGTGGACTGGGACTCGCCCGCGAAGTCATTGATGATCCACCGCGATGTTGCTGATGGTGTAAGCGTATTGATCGACCAGATCAGCGATCCGGGCTACGCGTTCCTGCAAGCGTTGCGGACGTGCGCGACCCTTGGGGAGGCTGCCACGGTGGCGCTCGATATCGATGCCACATTTGATTTGCAAGGATTTTTGCTCGAATCCGTCCAATCTGGCGTCATCGTCGATTTCGTGAGGGAGCGACTGTGAATTTCATCAAAGTACTTTATGCACCGGTCGTGTTTACAGATCGCGTCATGGATTGGATTTCGCCATGGTTCCTGCTTGGGCTGCGCGTGTATGTGGCCAATGTATTTTTCAAATCCGGTTTGACCAAGATTCAGGATTTCTCTTCCACGGTCGCCCTGTTCGAAAGCGAATACAAAGTTCCGTTCATCTCGCCGACACTCGCCGCGTTATCCGGCACAGCCGCAGAATTGATTCTGCCGGCCTTATTGGTGTTGGGTCTCGCGTCGCGTCCGGTTGCGCTGGTTTTGTTTGTGTTCAATATTGTGGCGGTCATCTCCTACTCGGATATCAGCGAATCGGGCGTAAAAGATCATATGCTTTGGGGAACCATGATCCTTGTCGTGGCATTTTTTGGTCCCGGACGATTTTCGATTGACGAGTGGCTGAAATCGCGATTCGCGGCCAGATAAAAGCTGAATCTGCGGCGGGTGGGGGCGCGTATACGGTGTGCTAGCATCGGCAAACGCCCCTACAGAAAGCACTTACATGAAATACCATCTGTCAAAAACCGCCGGACACGCATGGTGGATGTTCGCCACGGCTGCCTTCTTGCTACTGGCAGGCAATGCCGGCGCGCAACAAAAGGCAAAGCCCACGACCAAGTTTGACGGCCCCGCCGCACTCAATGCCGCAGCCCGCCAGCCGATGCTCGCCGAGCGCATTACCAAATCGTTTTCGCTGGTTGGTCAGAAGGTGCTGGAATTTCGCTCCCGTCGGCAACTTGAAGATTCTGTCAAGGAATTCGAAGCCGGACTGAAGTCCTTGCAGGCGTCGGCGCCCACACCCGAAATTCGTGAAAACTACCAACTGCTGGAACAACTGTTTGAGGAGTTCAAGGGCCTCACGGGCAAAACGGCTAACCTGGAAAACGCCAAGCCGCTCGCAGAACAAAATGAAGAACTGGTCTGGATCGCCACCAAAGGCGCGCAATTGATTCAGCAGCACACCAAATCGGCGCGCAGCGATTTGATCGGCACAGCGGGCGAAATGCGTACGCTCACGCAGCGCATCGCCAAACTGTACTTGTTCCGCAGTTGGGGTATCCGTTCGGACGTCATTGCCAATGACCTGAAGAAAGCCGAAGCCGACTACCGGGCGGATATGGATCGCTTGGTGAAGGCGCCGCAGAACACCGATCAAATCAAAAGTGAACTGGCGCTGGCTGAGACGCAATGGCTGTTTTTGAAGCAAGCGATAGAGCGCCTGAACGCAAACAAGACGTCCATTACCGAGTTGGAGCACGTGTCGAAAGCTTGCGACAATATTCTCGACGTGATGGAGCGGGTGACGAGGCTGTACGAGGGCGTGAAATCCTGAGTGTTCTCTACGCTGAGAACGCGCCACGACAAAGGAATTTAGCCAAACCCCAATATCGGCGCGGCTTACTGGCCGAAAACGGCTGGTGAAGCGCGCTAACGCTAGCGTTTGGCCGGTGGCTCCAGCGTCAAGACTTCCGCCGCAATCGTCCAGCGTGCAGGTGCTTGGCCGCCAGCATCTCGTATCCAGACGCGTATGTACGGCCCCTGTGTGGTTCGCCTTTTTGCGTTTTCCCGTCGACGTTGCCGACGACATAGGCAAAATCATTGGTACTTGGCGCACCTTGAAGCGTGGGCGTCCATTCCCATTGGCCCGCTTGTGCATTCACGTACGCCATGACTGCGGCTTTGCCTACGATGGGAAATTGACCGTCGCGCAACAGCACCGTGTGATCGGTGACACGATCAATGTAGGAGAACCGGGACGGGACTTTGTTCGCGTGGTGGACGAAATCCTTTTCCGCGTCGTATACCGGCGCATCTCGTTTTAGCGCGGTCAGGTTCAGCGCAACAAGCGGTGTCGCTGGCAGGGCATCTGGTGTCGCCGGGGGGTCATGTGAGATGCAGTGATCGATCAGCACTTTCCATTCGACGCTCTTTTGCTTTTGCCAAACCGAGAAAAACTGGCCGTGCGCGGCTGGCGCGTTCGGGGTGGATTTGCTTGGTCTTATCCACGGCCCGGTGGAGAAGCCGAGATCGCCAGACGCGGACAGGATCGTGCGCTGCGATTTCCAGTCCAGCACGATCGGTGGGTCCGTCTGCGCTTGCAACCAGGCTTTGGCGTCAACCAATCCGGGGCGCAACAGCCATGATTGATCGGCGAAAAATTCCAGGAACGCGGCGCGCATGCCGTCCTTCACCGAAAACGCCGCGAACTTGCCCTCGTCGCGAGCGAGATCTTTGGCACTGAATTCAGGAGTGGACGCGGTGGTAACCGTCATGACGAAAAGCGATGTGGCGGTCAGCGCCTGAACAAATTTGCGCATAGACAATTGCTCAAGGTTCAGTTTGGAAACGTTGAGAATGTAGCCCAATTCATGCAACAGCGACGCAACAATTTCCTACCGTGTGTGACCGCCGGCTTACAGCACATAGCGCGCCAGGTCTTCGCTCTGTGCGAGCTCTCCCAACTTTTTGTTCACATAATCCGGCGACACTTCAAAGTCGTCGCCCTGGGCCGCGCTGTCGTAAGAGACCTCCTCCAGTAGCTTTTCCATCACCGTATACAGCCGCCGCGCGCCGATATTCTCGGTTTTCTCGTTGACCGAAAACGCGATCTCGGCAATCCGCTTTACCGTTTCAGGCGGGAATGAGAGTTGCACGTCTTCCGTTTTTAGCAGTGCCTGATATTGCTTGGTGAGGCAGGCGTCGGTCTTGGTGAGGATGGCCTCGAAATCGTCCACTGAGAGCGATGCCAATTCGACACGAATCGTCAAGCGTCCCTGCAACTCGGGGATCAGGTCCGAGGGCCGGGAGAGGTGGAAAGCGCCTGACGCGATGAAAAGAATGTGATCGGTCTTCACCATGCCGAACTTGGTGGAGATCGTGGTGCCTTCAATCAGTGGTAGTAAATCGCGCTGCACACCCTGCCGCGAAACATTCCCCCGGGCACAAAACACAACGTGTCCAATACCGGTGTCGAGCCGCTAAAAATTCTGTGTACTTGCCATCCGGCGTATTCGGATGACGACACCGTAATGTTATAGTGAATTGTTGAAAAATGAGCCGTAAATTTTCTAAGCTGCGCTACGCAGAAT
>JAJAYN010000068.1 GCA_026786225.1 Burkholderiales bacterium
CTTGCTGTTCCGGCGGCAGTGCCCGTTGAAGAGGAAGCGCCGCGTCGGCGTGCACCTCGTGCACGCGGACCACGCGTCGCCCTAAGCGAGCCCCTGTTGTTCGTCGAAACAAAAAATTCGGGTCTTGCCGACACTACTGATAAGCCGGCAATATAGGGTTTCTGAATCCCGTAGTTGTACTCGGAAAATAGTCGGAAAATAGAAGGCCTCGCTCGAAAGAACGGGGCCTTTTTGTTGGTGGCGTTGGGCCTGCTCGTTCGACTATGATTGCAACAGCACACGCACTGAGAATTTGCAAAAAACACACAACCGACTATCGGAGAAAGCATGTCCAGCGAAACACCAGCCATCGACTTCTACTTTGATTTTTCATCGCCCTACGGGTACCTTGCCGCAACGCGGATCGAAGCGATTGCCGCGAAACACCGGCGGCAGGTGAACTGGCGGCCCATACTGCTTGGGCCCATGTTCAAGGCCGCAGGGACGGCGCCGTTGATTGCCGTGCCGCTTAAGGGACCGTATTCCGCGCGCGATCTTTTGCGTACCGCACGTTTCTTGAAAGTTCCTTATGTACAGCCGGAGGCTTTTCCAATCGGAACACAAAATGCGGCGCGCGCATTCTATTGGCTGGCGGATCGCGACCAGACGAAAGCGCAAAAATTTGCGATGACTTGCTATACAACCTACTTTGGTCACGGTATCGATATTTCATCGGCGGAAAAAATTGCCAACATCGCCGCACAGATGGGCGAAGACCGCGCGGCAGTGTTGGCCGCCATGGCAGATCCCATCGTTAAGGAACGCCTGAAAGGCGAAGTGGACGCGGCGCTTGCCAAGGGTGTATTTGGGTCCCCATTCATCATCATTGATGGAGAGCCTTTCTGGGGCAATGATCGACTGGATCAGGTGGATGCGTGGCTTGCGACTGGCGGTTTCTGATTGGCGGACAAACTCCAGCGCTAACGCGCTTTACCGGACATTTTCGCCCGGAAATCCGCCCCAGTGCTAGACATCAGAGTTTTAGCCTTTGCAGGCTAATGCCCATAGCGAAACAGATCAGGTTTCCCCAACGCGGGTATCAGCTCGACGATACCGCCGGCAAAAATCTCGACGGCCAGAGCCGCGAGCAGCAGGCCCATGATGCGCGTCGCCACATTCAGCGTGGTCGTGCTCATACGCCGACCGACGCGTACCGCGATACGCAACGCAAGCCAGGTAACGATGGCCACACCGATTGCCGTGATGCAAACAGCGAGCAAATGCCACACCACTTTCTTCTCGCTCGCGTAAATAATGATGGTGGACATCGCGCCGGGGCCGGCAAGCAGCGGAATCCCCAGGGGAACAACAGCCACGCTGGCTTTGTCTTCAGCCTCCTCCGCCTCTTCGGGGGTTTGTTTGTCTCGCGCCGGCATTGCCTGCATCATTGCAATGGCATTGAGCATGATCAAAATCGCACCACCTACTTTGAAACTGGCGATGGAAATACCGAACAATTCAAGAATGCGTTCGCCCAGCAGCGTGGAGATCAACAATACGGCGGCGACGGTTTGCGCGGCGATTCGTGCGATGCGCTTGCGGCCGCTGTCGGACTGTGAAGCGGTCATCGCCACAAAAACCGGCATGATGCCCAGCGGATTGACGATCACGATCATGGCGACAAAAATCTTGACGTATGCAACCAGCGAGAGTGCGCCTTCGAACATGCTATTGCTGCTGCATCAAATTGGTGTTCGCAGGGGTTTGACGATGCGCAGCAATGTGGCTCATCAAGCCCCGGCAGCCTGACACGATCAAGTCCAGCACCACCTCAAAATCCGCTGCCTCGCCGTGGTACGGATCCGGCACTTCGCGATATTGAGTGTTGTCGCCGTAGGCCAGCAGCAGCGAAATCTTCCCCGAAAACTGTTGCGGGCAAAGTGCCTTGAGCTGGCGCAGATTGTCATTGTCCATCGCGATCACATAATCGAATCGCTCAAAATCAGCAGGCACGACTTGTCGCCCACGCAATGTCGTCAGGTCAATACTGCGCTGCGCCGCATGCGCGATCGAACGCGGATCGGGCGCCTGGCCAATGTGGAAGCCGTTGGTGCCTGCCGAATCAACGCCCAACTCCCCCGACAGGCCGCTCTCGAGTACCAGTTTGCGGAATACCCCTTCAGCAGTCGGCGAACGACAAATATTTCCCAGGCACACAAACAGCACGTTCATCGCAATCTCGCTAATGATTAAAGGGGCAGGACGAGCAAATATTGATGCGCATTGTACCAATCCCTCTTCCTCATTCAGGCATGAAACCCATGTTGAAGTCAGTATCCGTATTCGCTGCAGCAATCTGGTAGTGGTGTGCGCCGCAGGCACCAGTCCGGCTGCACCGGCGCTATCAGGTTAACGCGGATTGCTGACATCCGACCTGTCAGGCCGCGGAATCGCCGCCGGCTACGACGAGCAATTTGTTGCGCAGCATCCTGAGTTCATCGCGCAACTTTGCAGCCTGCTCAAACTCCAGGTTTCGCGCCGCATCGACCATCTCGCGTTCGAGCCGTTTGATTGCTGTTTCAAGCTGCTTCACTGATAGCACATCGTATTTCTTACGATCCTGCGCCGCCTTTTTTTCAGTCGCCAGCTCGATGCGCTTGTCGTCCAGATCGTAAACGCCATCGATCATGTCCTTGATGCCTTTCGAGACCGATCTCGGCACGATGCCATTTTTGGCGTTGTAGGCAATCTGCGTCGCGCGCCGCCGATTCGTCTCGCCGATCGCGACGCGCATGGAATTTGTTTCTTTGTCTGCATACAGGATGGCCGTGCCGTTGATGTGCCTCGCGGCGCGACCAATTGTCTGAATCAACGACCTGGTGC
>JAJAYN010000069.1 GCA_026786225.1 Burkholderiales bacterium
AACATGACCATCCGCGTCGCCATCAATGGCTACGGTCGCATCGGCCGCAATATTCTCCGTGCCCACTATGAGGGCCACAAAAAACATGACATTCAAATCGTTGCGATCAACGATCTTGGCCCGGTCGATACCAATGCCCATCTGACGCGTTATGACACCGCGCACGGCAAGTTTCCAGGCACCGTCGTCGTCGAAGGTGATTCCCTGATTGTTTCCAATGGCGGCGCAGGCGACAAGATCAAAGTATTCGCGCAGCGCGACCCGGCGCAATTGCCGTGGGGCGAAATGAATGTGGACGTGGTGCTGGAATGCACAGGTCTTTTCACCACCAAAGAGAAAGCGTCGGCGCATTTGCGCGGTGGGGCCAAAAAAGTCATCATCTCCGCCCCCGGGGGCAAGGATGTCGATGCGACGATCGTTTATGGTGTTAACCACGACGTGCTAACGCAAGTGATGACGGTGATCTCAAATGCCTCATGCACCACCAATTGCCTGGCACCCCTGGTTAAGCCTTTGCACGACAAGATTGGCGTGGTGAGCGGCCTGATGACCACGGTCCACGCATACACCAACGACCAAGTACTGACGGACGTGATGCACGAAGACCTGCGCCGCGCGCGTTCGGCACCGATGAGCATGATCCCGACCAAGACCGGCGCGGCTGCGGCGGTGGGTCTGGTCCTGCCGGAGCTCAATGGCAAGCTCGATGGGTTCGCCATTCGTGTGCCGACCATCAACGTATCCATCGTCGATCTCACGTTCATTGCTGCGCGCGACACGACGGTAGATGAAGTGAACGCCATCATGAAAGCAGCATCGGAAATGCCGGGCATGACAGGCATCCTCGCCTACAACACAGGGCAGCTAGTTTCGGTGGACTTCAATCACGATTCGCATTCCTCTACCTTCGACTCCACCCTGACCAAAGTCTCCGGTCGCCTCGTCAATGTAACGAGCTGGTACGACAACGAATGGGGCTTCAGTAACCGTATGCTGGATACGACTGTTGCACTGATGGCCGCAAAATAGATCCAAATCAACATATACCGACGATTGCCGATTCGATATGACCACGCCCTGGATTTGCCTCTTTGTCGCGGGTTGCCTGGAGGTTGTCTGGGCCTTGGGCATCAAGTACACCGATGGATTCAGCAAGCCCGTACCATCGCTGATCACCGTCGGGGCGATGATCGCCAGCGTGTGGTTGCTGGCGATCGCACTCAAATCCATCCCCGTCGGCACCGGTTATGCGGTGTGGGTGGGCATTGGTGCCGTGGGTGCCGCCATCGGCGGCGTGATCCTGTTTGAAGAATCGAAATCGCTGCCGCGCATCGCGTGTATTTTGTTGATCGTTGCAGGCGTCGTGGGACTCAAGCTGTTTTCAGAACCCGACATCGCGTGAGCACAGGCCCATGAGCAATCCATTTACGACACACCCGAATAGCGTCAATGAAACATACTGGCAGCACTTCGCATTTGCGCTGAAGTTTGGCTTCAAAATGACCTTGGGCGGGATTGCGGCGCTGTTGCACGCAGTCTTCCCTTTTCTGTTCGTCACGACTGCGGGTCGAATTTGTGACGAGCTGCAGCATATGCGACAGAATTCCCCTGGCCGGAAAAAATCGCCTGACATGTTGTTGGGAACAAACTTCTCTGGCGACAACTCGCGCTGAATGGAGAATATATGAAACGCATCGTTACGCTCGCCGCTGTTTTACTGGCCGCAACCGCTTTGGGTTGCAAAGACTCAGCGCCACCAAAAGCGGATGTGCGCGTTGAAAGTGCATCGGAAGCAGCACGCAACGATAACCGCGCAATTGCCGAGCGACTCGCACAGCAAAAGGCGGCAACCGATGATGCTTACCAGAAGCAACGCGCCCGCGAATCCCGTCAGCAGTACGTGGATCTGCTAAGGGCGGCAATCAAGCGCTGGGAAGACGGCCTCAATGCAGCGACACTCACGCCGCGCTTTGAGATTGGCCCACAAATTGCAAAATTGCAGACGATACGGACCGAAGTGGGCACCATTGACGCCGATGACTGCTCCGGTCCTGCGCGCGCAATACTCCAGTCGTCGATGGCGGTCTCGTTTGAGGCGTTAGCCATGTTCCAGAAGGAGACTGGCGAGTCGGGCGACGCGACCACACAAAAAGTGACGCAAGCGGCTGAGTTACTGCGACAGGCGAAGACACAAACGGATGCTTGTCTGAACAAGTGACGCTGCGGAGCCTTGTTCGAATTTTTTTGAATCAGTGATGTACCAGTGGAAACACAATGGCATTTATCCGGCTTACCGATCTGGCACTTAGCAACAAGCGTGTTTTTATCCGCGCCGACTTGAATGTGCCGCAGGACGATGCGGGTCATATCACCGATGACACACGTATTCGCGCTTCCATTCCTGCGATCCGGTTCGCGCTGGATCAAGGCGCTGCCGTTATGGTGACCTCGCATCTTGGTCGTCCGACCGAGGGCGAATTCAAACCCGAAGATTCGCTGACACCTATCGCCAAACGCATGGGCGAACTGATGGGCTGCGATGTGCCGTTGCTAGCAGATTGGACTGAAGGTGTAACCGTAAAACCCGGCAATCTTGTCATGCTGGAAAATTGCCGCGTCAACAAGGGTGAGAAGAAAAATGACGATGTGCTTGCCAAAAAAATGGCCGCACTTTGCGATGTCTATGCCAACGACGCGTTCGGCACCGCGCATCGTGCAGAAGCGACTACGTACGGCATCGCTAAATTCGCACCCATCGCCTGTGCCGGACCCCTGCTTGCTGCCGAACTCGACGCCCTCGGCGCAGCACTCAAAACACCGAAGCGCCCCATGGTCGCCATCGTTGCAGGGTCAAAGGTCTCGACCAAATTGACCATTTTGAAATCCCTCGCCGGCAAAGTTGATCAGCTCGTCGTCGGCGGCGGCATCGCCAATACATTCCTGTTGGCGATGGGTTTTCCTATCGGCAAATCGCTGGCCGAGCCGGCGCTTATCGACGAGGCGAAAGCGATCATTGAGATGATGGCTGCGCGCGGTACTGCAGTACCGATCCCCGTTGATGTCGTATGCGGCAAAGAGTTTTCTGCGATCACTCCTGCGGTTACCAAGCGTGCGGAGGACGTGGCTGCAGATGACATGATTTTTGATATCGGCCCGAAAACAGCCGCCACTCTGGCCGACATCATGAAAAACGCAGGCACCATCGTCTGGAATGGACCGCTCGGCGTGTTTGAGTTCGACCAGTTTGGTCATGGCACGGAAACGGTGGCGCACGCCATTGCGGACTCAAACGCATTTTCCATCGCCGGTGGCGGTGACACGCTTGCCGCTATCGCCAAATATGGGATCAGCGACAAAGTGTCGTATATCTCTACCGGCGGCGGGGCATTCCTGGAGTTCCTTGAGGGGAAGATTTTGCCAGCCGTTGAGATCCTGGAATCACGAGCGAGGGCCTGACCGTGCGAACCATTTCCGGAACAATATTGCTGCTAATGTTGATGGCTGGTTGCGGCGAGAAGTATGCTGACTCAGGTACATCCAAGAACAAGCTTCCTGCGCCACTTGAAACAAAAATCATGGCCGAAGTTCGGCCCTCTGCGCCGAGTGCTGGGCCCCCCGATGAGAAGAAATATCGTGCAATACGCCAGTATTTGGCACTGGAACTTCTTGGCACCGATCTGCAATCAGCGTGGCGCGCAGCCCACGACGATTGCGCGATGGCGCCCGCGAATCAATGCGATATTCTCATTTCGACAATATCCCAGGGTGAGTTAAACACGCCTTCTGCTGCATCACTTCAGATCAGGATCGCACCACAAAGGCATGATGGTTACCGAAAAAAAGTTCTCGCGCGCGGAGAACTGCGAGAAGACCGCACCGAGTCGTTGGATAAGACAAGCGAAGTAATAGACACTGAGGCAAGACTCAAAAATACGCTTGCGCTACGTGATCGGTTGCGAGCCATGCTGGCAACGCCTGGCGCGAAATTCAAGGATCTGATTGACCTCGAGAAAGAGCTTGCGCGTGTGCAATCGGAACTCGACTCGTTAAACGGCATACGCAAAGCGTTGGCAAACGAAACAGAAAAAACATTCATGCAGATTGACTTTCGAGCAAAACGGTCTATGACAGAAACCGGTACGTTCAGTCCAATCGGCGACGCGTTTGCAGGTAGCGGTCGCGCATTTGCAAGCAGCCTCGCCAGTTTGATCGTCTTTGTGGTCGTGGCTTTACCGTGGGTAATACCAATTATTGTGGTCTTCATCATTGCTCGTAGCGGATTGCGAGCATTTCGCAACCGAAAAATCCAGAGCAAGCCTTAAACTCTGCGTCACTAACGAAAGCTATCGCCATGCCACGCGCCACCAAAATTGTTGCCACTCTCGGCCCGGCTTCGTCCTCACCCGAGATATTGGAAAGTCTGATTAAAGCTGGCGTGGACGTAGTGCGAATGAATTTCTCGCACGGCAAGGCTGAGGACCATATTGCACGCGCCAATCTGGTCCGCGATCTGGCGAAAAAATCTGGCCGAACCGTCGGCATCCTCGCTGATCTGCAGGGGCCAAAAATCCGCGTTGGCAAATTTAAAGACAACAAAGTCACCTTGAAGACCGGCGACACGTTCGTCCTCGACGCCGATTGCCCACTGGGCGACGAAAAGCAGGTGGGAATCGATTACAAGGAGCTCGCGCGAGACGTCAAAGCCAAAGATGTGCTTCTGCTCAATGACGGACTCATTGTGTTCGAGGTGATGTCGGTAAAAGGCAACCGTATCGAATGCAAGGTACAGTCGGCGGCGTGCTGTCGAACAACAAGGGCATCAACCGCAAAGGCGGCGGCCTCACTGCCCCGCCGTTGACCTCCAAGGACATGGACGACATCAAGACCGCTGTGGCCATCGGTGCCGACTTCCTCGCGGTATCGTTTCCCAAGAGCGGCGCAGATATGTACATGGCGCGTGAACTGATGCGCGCGGCTGG
>JAJAYN010000070.1 GCA_026786225.1 Burkholderiales bacterium
GGTTCCAAAGTGGCATGGCCGTGCCAAAGAATTTGTAAAAATGGCTGAAAAGCACGGTCTGATGATTCTGGTCGCGGGTACCAATGTCATCCGCCTTGCGCCTTCGTTGCTGATCACTGCAGAGGATATTGAACTTGGCCTTAAACGATTCGACGCGGTGTTTGCCGAGGTGCTTGCTGCTGAGACGGCGGCAACTCCCGCCGCAGTCGCGGTCGCCTGAAACGCAGCCGACGCGTCCATGAGCGAATGAAGACTGATCGCGTGTTGATCCTGCGCCCCTGCCGGATGTCCGACCTTCCCAGCGTCGAGCGTATCGCTGGCGCCAGCGCAGTCGGCATTACGTCGCTGCCACCGGATCGCGAAAAACTTTACGACAAGATTCGCAACTCCACGCACTCGCTCGCTGCCGAAGTCGATGTCAACGGTGAGGAGCAATACTTTTTCGTGCTAGAAGATGTGGCAACGGGTGAAATTGTTGGCACCAGTGGCATCGTCGCCTCAGCCGGTTTTCATGACCGCTTCTACAGTTATCGCAACGAGATCATCGTCCACGCATCCCAGGAGCTGGGTGTCAGCAACAAGATTCACTCTCTGCATTTGTGCCACGACCTCACTGGCCTGTCCCTGTTAACGTCGTTCTATATCGACCCCGCCTACGTGAAAACGCAATGGCCGCAGCTGCTGTCGCGCGCACGGATGTTGTTTATCGCCGAGCATCCCGAGCGCTTCGCCGACAAACTCGCCGCAGAAAATCCGGGTGTTTGTGACGACAGCGGTCACTCCCCGTTCTGGGATGCCGTAGGAAGACGGTTTTTTAATATGGCCTATCCCCAAGCGGAACAGCTTTCAGGTGGCCGCAGCAAAACCTTTATCGCTGAACTCATGCCGCAGTACCCCATCTACGTACCATTACTTCCGGCTGACGCCAAGCTCGCCATTGGCCAGCTGAATCCCGTCGCAGAGCTTCCGTTTTCAATCTTGCTGGAGGAGGGATTAGAGGCCGACACTTACATTGATATCTTCGACGGGGGCCCCACCGTCGAAGCACGCATGTCCGCAGTGCGCAGCATTGCTGGCAGTAAACGGTTGCGTGTGAAGCGCGCGGCATCAGCTATCGGCACTAAACAGTCTTACCTCATCGCCAATACCGCCACTGAAGAATTCCGCGCAACCATCGCCTTACTGTCATTGGACGATGCGAGCGGCGACGGACGATTATCGATTCCACCGGCGTTGGCAGATCGCCTGGAAGTTGCCGATGGCGATGACGTAAGGGTAACGCCACTGTGATCCTAAAAACCTCAGTTGACCGCTCGTCTCTTTCAATAAGGACTTGAAGTGTTTGAAATTTGTGATGCCTTATCCGTTCACCTTGAGATTGACACCGCTACGGGCGTGATTGCGCGTTTTTGCGGCTCCCTGGCGGCGTTGCTCCTCCTCGCAGGGTATCGCCTTACTCGTCGTCGCGCCTTGCCAGAAAGCCGCAAAAACACACACTTATGTCCCCGCAGGGGACGGTATCCCTTGCGGACACACCCGTCCAACCGAGGCTTCTAGGATGATGATCATCCGCCCCATCACACATGCCGACCTGCCCGCGCTGGTTGGTTTGGCCAAAAGTACCGGCGTCGGGCTCACCACGCTACCGCCAAACGAGGCTGAACTCACCAAGCGCGTCGATGCCGCAGTCGCGTCATTTGCCGGGACAGCGCGCAAGGCCGATGAGATTTTCCTGTTCGTGCTGGAAGACACGACCGCCAAGCGCGTCGTCGGCACATGCGGCCTGGCCACGGCCGTCGGCCTGCGCCAGCCCTGGTATTCCTATCGTGTCGGCCTCGTCGTACACGCCTCGCAGGAACTGGGATTGTTCACCCAGACACCGACACTTTTTTTGACTAACGATCACACCGGCCATACCGAGCTCTGTTCGCTGTTCCTCGACGCCGGTTATCGGCGCGATCGCAACGGCCAACTATTGTCCAAATCCCGTTTGCTTTTTCTGGCCCAGCACCGTGAACGCTTCTCGAAAAAAATCATCGCCGAATTGCGCGGCGTCTCGGACGCAGCAGGAAAGTCGCCTTTCTGGGAGAGTCTGGGGCGGCATTTTTTCTCGATGGAGTTTTCGCAGGCGGATTACCTGACCGGTATCGGCAAGAAATCGTTTGTGGCTGAATTGATGCCCAAGCATCCGCTCTACAGTTCGTTCCTGACACCCGAGGCACAGGCCGTCATCGGCAAAACCCATCCGCATACGCTGCCTGCACTCCGTATGCTGGAGTCTGAAGGTTTTCGCTATGAAGGTTACGTGGACATTTTTGATGCCGGGCCAACGGTGGAATGCGATGTCGATGACGTCCATGCGGTCGCGCGCAGTCATGAATTCAAGGCCGAAATCAGCAATGCGGCACCGCCAGCCGATGCGGTGATGTATCTCGTTTCCAATACCGGCATTGACAGCTATCGGGCGACACTTGTGGCCGCAAGGCCGACAGGCGCTTCGTTTGTGCTCAGCGCCGAGACAGCCGCGGCATTGAACATCCACGCGGGCGACGACGTTCGTGCGGTCCCGCTTGCAGTCAGTGATCGGCATTAGTCCTCAATTGGTGGCAACAGACATGAATCAGCACTGGATCGGCGGTCGCTGGCTTGACAGCAGTGGCCCGCAATTCTCGTCAAAAAACCCGGTGACGCAGGCGGTGGTCTGGCAGGGTAATGCGGCATCGACGGCAACTGTGGACGACGCGGTCAACGCGGCGCGTTTGGCGTTTCCCTCGCGGTCGGAACTGAGCCTAGATGCGCGTATTAATTACCTCAGGGAATTCGCCCGTCTTCTCACGGAGCACAAGGCCACCCTCGCACACACCATTGGTTTTGAGACCGGCAAACCACTATGGGAATCTGTCACCGAAGTCGCCACCATGATCGGCAAGATCGATATTTCAATTCGCGCCCATCACGAGCGCACCGGCGAACGCAGCACCGCGCAGGCTGACCACAACACGGTACTTCGCCATCGGCCACATGGGGTCGTTGCGGTATTCGGTCCGTATAATTTTCCCGGCCATTTGCCCAACGGGCATATTGTTCCTGCGTTGCTCGCGGGCAATTGCGTGGTGTTCAAACCCAGCGAACTCGTGCCTGCGAGTGCAGAGGCCACGGTAAAAATCTGGGAACGTGCGGGCCTCCCGCCGGGTGTGCTCAACCTGCTGCAAGGGGGACGAGATACCGGTGTGGCGCTGGCAGGGCACGCAGGCATCGACGGTCTGTTCTTTACCGGCAGCTCGCAGACCGGCAAGCATCTGCATCAGCAATTTGCGGCACAACCACAAAAAATCCTGGCGCTCGAAATGGGAGGCAACAATCCGCTGGTAGTCGGCGAATTTCGCAACCTTGACGCCACGGTACATCACATCATCCAGTCGGCGTTCATTTCAGCAGGGCAGCGCTGTACCTGCGCACGGCGGCTGCTGGTGCCCCAAGGCGCTACAGGCGACCGACTGCTTGAGCGACTAATCGCGGTGTCTGCACGATTGAAAGTGGGACATTTTGACGACGCGGACCCACCGTTCATGGGTGCGGTAATTTCGGTCGCTGCTGCAGGTAATTTGCTGAAGGCACAGGCTGCGCTCATCGCCAAGGGCGCGAACATTTTGCTGGAAATGAAAACACTCCGTGCCAACACTGCACTGCTCTCGCCGGGCATCATCGACGTCACCGGCGTCGCGGAGTTGTCGGATGAAGAGTATTTCGGGCCGCTTCTGCAGGTCACACGCTACGGCAATTTCACCGAAGCGCTCGCCATTGCCAATAACACCCGTTATGGCCTTGCCGCCGGTTTATTATCCGAAAATGCCGACGAATACGCGACCTTCCTGCGTCAAATCCGCGCGGGTATCGTCAACTGGAATCGTCCGCTCACAGGGGCCTCGAGCGCCGCGCCATTCGGGGGTGTCGGCGCCAGTGGCAATCACCGCGCCAGTGCGTACTATGCAGCCGACTATTGCGCCTATCCACAAGCCTCACTTGAATCCGCCACGCTGACCCTGCCTGAAAAACTCAGTCCCGGATTGACGCTATGAGTGCGCATACAAGCGCAGTTGAAGCCAATTTCGATGGCCTGGTTGGGCCTACCCATAATTACAGCGGCCTGTCGTTCGGGAATATTGCCTCGGCAAAAAACCACGGTGTTGTCGCCAATCCCAAGCTGGCCGCGCTACAGGGTCTGAAGAAAATGAAGGCGCTCGCCGACATGGGGTTCGTCCAGGGCGTATTGCCGCCGCAGGAGCGACCTTGCATGAACACCTTGCGAGCGTTGGGTTTTGCGGGCAGCGATGGCGACGTCATCCGTGCGGCCGTTCGCAGTTCGCCACTGGTGTATTCGAGCGCGCTGTCGGCATCGAGCATGTGGTCGGCCAACGCCGCCACTGTCAGCCCGGGCGCCAATACAGCAGATGGCCGCGTGCATTTCACCCCGGCCAATTTGAACAACAAATTCCATCGCTCGATCGAACATGAGCAGACCTCGCGTACCTTGCGCGCGATATTCTGCGACCAGACGTATTTTGCGCATCACGCCGCACTATCCGGTTGCCCACAATTCGGTGACGAAGGCGCCGCCAATCACACGCGCTTTTGCCATCGCTACGGCGAGCGCGGCGTTGAATTTTTTGTTTACGGGGCGAGTGGCTTCAATATGGCGGCATCCAGGCCGCTGAAATTCCCCGCGCGGCAAACGCTGGAGGCGTCGCAGGCGATTGCGCGTCTGCACGGGCTCGAAGCCAGACAAGTCGTGTTTGCCCAGCAAAACCCGCAGGTGATCGACGCGGGTGTATTTCATAACGACGTGATCGCGGTTGGCAACGGCAATGTACTGTTTTGCCACGAGAGTGCGTTCGTTGGTCAGCAGAGCGTGCTGGCCGAAATAGCCGACAAGCTTGGCGGTGATTTCACTGCGGTGCAGGTTTCCACTGACGAGGTCAGCATAGACGATGCAGTGAAGTCCTACCTTTTCAATAGTCAATTGCTCACGCGCGCCGATGGTGCCATGTTGCTGCTGGTCCCCGAAGAGTGCCGCAGCAACGAACGCGTCTGGGCGTATCTGCAGAAATTGCTCGTGCAAAACACACCAATACGAGAAGTACTGGTGATGGATCTGCGCGAAAGTATGCGAAATGGTGGTGGACCGGCGTGCCTGCGTCTTCGTGTGGAACTGAATGAACAGCAACTCGCCGCCGTCAATCCGGCGACGCTCATTAACGACGCGCTCTACAGCCGCCTCAATGTCTGGGTCGAAAAACACTATCGTGATCGCCTGAGTGAAACCGAGCTGGCTGACCCGTCGCTGCTCGACGAATGTCGCACGGCGCTGGACGAGTTGACGCAGATTCTGGCGCTTGGGTCGGTGTATCCGTTCCAGTTGGCGCGCTAGGCACTTTTCAGCGCACTTGGAGGGCTGGATCGCCATCTGGTGCGGTGTTCCGAGCACAAATGGTCTGTGTGCCGCACCAATTCTTGATCTTTCTCAAGTATTTTTGAATCCTCGACGAGCCTGCGCGACGGCTATGATTTTTCCAAGCGCACGCAAATGTACGCGATGGTTACCACGCTTGACAGCAAGGACTTGTCGTCAAACGGCTTCGGTTTCAGCCCGGTAGGAACGGCTACAGCCGGGCAGGATTCACGTGGTTTTGGCGCTGGCCTGATCCACAAGTTCCAGCGCCCTCGCCGCAACGCTGCGCGAATTGCGGGCAGCGCTGCGCGGCTTTTTCGCACGACCTCGAACCTGACGTTGTAACGAAATGCGGCCAGGCATGACTGGATCGCCTCCGTTGGACGAGACAGTCGCACTTCGTTACAGCTTCCCCAAAACCTTTTATGCGCAAATGGCGTAATGTGCTGGTAGAGTCAGCGCATAGAGGGGTCGTCATGACAAAAATAAGCAAGGTGCTCGGCACCCGTTGCAATCACCACTTCAAACGCATCGCGGCAAGTTTCACCGCATTTGTGCTGCTCACGCTGGCGAGCGTGAGCGCCAGCGCGCAGAAC
>JAJAYN010000071.1 GCA_026786225.1 Burkholderiales bacterium
GTTTTCGATGACATACAATGACGTAACAAGCTGGTCGTGTTACTTGCGCCCAATCTAGCCGCCGACAAAGATGCCAAGAAGGCCGCAGCTCTCGTGCAGCACAAAGATAATAGTGCGCCCCGCCGCCGCGATGGCCCGTTCATCGCCCCAGGTATCGATAATCCAGTTGAGTGCCTGCGGTGGCGGCGTGATGTTATCGCCCCACGAGGCGAAAACCACGATGGGGGAGGTGATGTTGCGCAGATTGATCGCACGGTCGCCAGCCATCATTGCGCCTCGTGCCAGACGATTGCCGACAAACAGGTTCTCGACGATCGCTTCGATCTCGCTGCCGGTCATGCGAAAAAAACCGCCCCACCAGCGCTCGAATTCGAGAAACCGCTCGGATTCGGTGTCCACGTTTGCCCACAAGTTGTAGTACTTGTTCCATAAGCTGTTAGCCGGGTTAAGGCGCTCGAAATTTTCCACCAGGTGTGCGCCATCGAAACGGTCAGCACCCATGTCAGCCGTCATTGCGGCCAGCCAGGCGCCGCCCATCGTGGCACCCGCATAGCGCATTGGGTTGAGCGTCGAGCTACCTGCCCAATACGACAACGGCGAGCCAACAACCATCAGCGGCCCGAACAGCTCCGGGCGAAGTGCGTTAAGTGCCATCATTGCCCAGCCTGCCTGGCAATTACCGATGACAACCGGCTTGGCCTGGCTTTCAGGATGACGCGCGATGATCTCCTCGATGAATCGCGCCTCAGCCAGCATCACCGTGAACAAAGTCTGTTTTTCCTCGGGTTGTGGGCGAAAGGTGATGAAGTAGGCTGCGTGCCCAGCGCGCATTGCCATGCCAACCTCGGAATCAAATTTAAAGCCGCCGATGCCGGGGCCATGTCCGGCACGAGGATCAACGACCACGACGGGTCGTGCTTGCATGTTCACCGGCATGTCGGCGGGTGGCAGCAATCGGAGCAATGCGTAGTTGCAGGGCTGTGGCAAGTCGGCACCATCCAGCACTAATTCATATGCAAACTTCAGCAGCGGTGGCGTGCCCTGGTCAATGTGTTCGGCGTAGGCATTGCCGCGATCAAGCATCGTGTCCAGGAACAAGAAAGTGCGCTGCATGGCATCGGCCAGATAGCTGACTGTATTGTCTCTCGTCAACGCGGATGGCCCGGGCTTACTGAATTGGGATTGCACGCGTTCGGAGACTGGATTCGCTTTGCTTTTCATCACCAAGATGTCACCCCTTAAAGAAAAATGTCGAAAAACCGATATCTGTATCAGATGCTCAAACCAGATATGCAAACGCGGTGTCTGGGTTTATATCGACATAAACGACAGGAAATACAGGGGAAACCGTACATGGAACTCAAGAGCCTGCTGGACCAGCCCAACAAATTGCCAACCATGCCAAAGGTTGTGCAGCAATTGATCGCAAGCTTCAGCGATGAGGGTATTTCGCTGGATGAAATTGCGCGCCAACTGGCCGCCGATCCGGTATTGAGCGCCAAGCTTTTGAGGCTGGCAAACTCCGCTTATTTTCACGTCTCCCGAACCATCGGCTCGGTCGATGATGCGATGCGAATGCTTGGTTTTGTGATGGTGCGCAATCTAGTGCTGGGCAACGGGATGGCGGTTGCTTTTCGCAATACGCCGGGCATGGATCTGAAAAAATTCTGGCGCTACAACCTCTATACGGCCTGTGCGTCCCGCTGGCTTGCCGCATCCGGTGAAGCCAATGCAGACGAAGTTTTCACGGTGGCTTTGATGCATGGCATCGGCCAATTACAGATGCATGTTGGGATGCCGGCGGCGATGGTTCCAGTTGACGGACAGTTAAATGTGCTGGATGCGGGGCGCGCCGATCTGGAAAAGCAGGTGTTTGGTTTCCACCATGGCGATGTATCAGCGGAGCTGGCAAGAATCTGGAATTTTCCGCCACCGGTGATCGCAGCACTGCGCGATATTCCGCAGCCATCAGCGTCGCAGGCGTTTTCAGCAACGGCCGCGTGGGTTCATCTTGGCGCATGGCGCGCGCGCGCCGAAGTTTTTGCGACGACTGACAAGGCGCTCGTCGCCAGCTACCCCGCTGAGGTCGGCAAGCGACTGGGCATTGCGCCGGCCTGGATGCCCGCGCTGGCGGCGCAATCGCCCGGTCTGAAGACAATTTTGATGCCGCCGATGAAGGCGCTCGCTGCGGGCCTCGATGCCATGCTGGTCTGAGCGGGCGTGCAAACGTCTTCGCCTGCGCGCGATGTGCATGGAAATTACCGGTACGATTGCCGCACCACAGAATTCGCCTAGCGCCCAATCTGGACAATCCGGGTATTCGCAGCTCGCTCTAAGGGAAATGGCAGCCATCAAATTTTCCGGTAGGTGCATAATCAGCTTGCACCAACACCGGATTGGAGAGACGACAACGCCATGAATCAACAGTTTCCACAGCGAATCAGCCAACTTACCTGTCGGCGTGGATCGCGGCAGCGCCTCAGCCAGGAAAATGTCGCGGCACCGTGATGCCCAGCTATCGCCTTTTATTGGTCGAGGACTCTGCCGACGACGCCGAGTTGTTGCTGCATTCGCTGCGCGCGGCACCGTTCAAATTCACTGCGGTGCGCGTCGAAACCGAAGCCGAATACAACGCAGCACTGGCGAAAGAACTGCCCGACGTAGTGTTGAGCGACTTCAATCCGCCTCGCTTCAGCACCGATCGGGCGTTGAAAATTCTCAACGAGTGCCGGCTGGATATTCCGTTCATTGTGGTCTCGAATCACATTGGCGAGGATATTTTAGGGGACAGACCACGGTTGTTTTCGAAAATAAACCGTGGTCTGTCCCCAATGCTGTTCA
>JAJAYN010000072.1 GCA_026786225.1 Burkholderiales bacterium
AGCCCTTCATGCGCAGTTGCCGCGCCATCATGTCGTTGATGGTGTAGTTGCGCACGTGGCCCATGTGCAGCTTGCCGGAGGGGTAGGGCAGCATCGAGCAGGCGTAGAATTTCGGCTTCGGTTTGCCGTCCTTGCCGACGGCGTGTTCGGTCACGCGATAGACATCTTTTGCGGTCCATTCGGCTTGCGCGGCGGTTTCAATTTGTTTGGGTTGATACACGGAATTCATAGGGAAACGGGGCTTTAAGTTTTGATTTTTAGGTAGACAGTGATTATACAGTGGGGTCCAGAGTGGACACCTCTATGCAGATCGCTCCTCCCTTTTCCAAAGGGAGGCCAGGAGGGATTTTCGGTGAGGAAATTTGTTAAGGTCTCCCGCTACATCACCACCGAAAAATCTTCCTCGATCACTCTTTTCCAAAAGTGGAAGCAGGTTGCGCGATTGGTGCACACGACAGGTGATTTGCAATTCCCATCTACCCCCAACCCTTATAATGCGAAGACATTTTTGATGGCATCAGATGAATTCTTTCGCACCCGATCCAGCGCATCACCCCCGCCTCCTCGAAAACCTCAATCCAGAGCAACTGAAAGCCGTCACGCTGCCGCGTGTGAGTGCGCTGGTGCTGGCGGGTGCCGGCAGCGGCAAGACCCGCGTGCTCACCACCCGCATTGCCTACCTGATCCAGACCCAGCAAGTCAGCCCCGGCGGATTGCTGGCGGTGACGTTTACCAACAAGGCCGCCAAGGAAATGCTGACGCGGCTGTCGGCGATGATGCCGATCAACACACGCGGGATGTGGATCGGCACGTTTCACGGTCTCTGCAACCGGCTACTGCGTGCGCATTATCGCGATGCCAATCTGCCGCAAACCTTTCAGATCCTCGATTCCGCCGATCAGCAATCGGCGATCAAGCGACTGCTGAAGGCGCTGAACGTTGACGACGAAAAATTCAAGCCGCGCGAGCTGGGCTGGTTTATCAACGGTGCCAAGGATCAGGGATTGCGCCCCAACGCCGTGGAAGCGACCGATGAATTCACCCGCAGACAAGTCGAGTTCTATCAAGCGTATGAAGCGCAGTGCCAACGCGAAGGCGTGGTCGATTTTGCCGAGCTGCTATTGCGCTGCTATGAGTTGCTGGCCAAGAATGCGGCGCTGCAGGAACACTATCGCGAACGCTTCAAATTTATTCTGGTCGATGAGTTTCAGGATACCAACAAGCTGCAATACAAATGGATCAAGCTGCTCGCCGGCCGCGAGAACGCGGTCTTCGCGGTGGGTGATGATGACCAGTCGATCTACGGTTTTCGTGGCGCGGAAGCGGCCAATATGCGCGAATTCCAGCGCGACTTCGCGCAGGGCAATGTTATCAAGCTCGAGCAAAATTATCGCTCGCAGGGCAATATCCTCGACGCGGCCAATGCCGTCATCCAGCACAACAAGGATCGGCTCGGCAAAAACCTCTGGACCGACGCGGGCAAGGGCGAGCCCATTCGTATTTATGCAGCAGCATCGGACAACGACGAAGCGCAGTTCATCGTCGATGAAATCAAGGCGCTGGAGCGAACCGGCATGTCGCTCGTTGATATGGCGCTACTGTATCGCTCGAATGCGCAATCCCGGGTGCTGGAACATGCGCTGTTTCGTGCGGGGCTGGCCTATCGTGTTTACGGCGGACTGCGTTTTTTTGAGCGGCAGGAGATCAAGCACGCGCTCGCCTACTTGAGGCTGGCGGGCAATCCGGACGACGATGGCGCTTTCGCGCGCGTAGTGAATTTCCCGCCACGCGGCATCGGTGCGCGTTCGGTTGAGCAGGTGCAGGATCTGGCGCAACGCTACAACACGTCTTTCCATGCGGCAGCCGTTGCGGGTATTGCCAACGCCGAGATTACCGGCCGCGCAGCCACAATGATTGGCGCGTTCCTGAAGGTCATCGACGGACTGAAGTTATCGTCCACCGTGATTGCGCTACAGGAGTTGACCGAAGAATGCGTGGAGAAAAGCGGCCTGCGGGCGCACTATCTGGCCGAGCGCGAAGGGGCGGACCGGCTGGAGAATCTAGCCGAACTGGTGAACGCGACGGCGCAGTTTCAGGAAGAAGACGAGGGCGAAGATACGTCGCTCATCGGCTTTCTGACGCATGCGAGCCTGGAGGCCGGCGAACATGAAGCCGGCGTAAACGACGATGCGTTGCAATTGATGACTGTGCACGCCGCCAAGGGGCTCGAATTCAAGGCGGTTTTCCTGAGCGGGCTCGAGGAGGGATTGTTTCCGCACGACAACTCGGTGAACGACCTCGATGGTGTTGAGGAAGAACGTCGCTTGATGTACGTCGCCGTTACGCGCGCTCGTGAGCGACTTTATCTTTCCTACGCAGGCCAGCGCATGCTGCACGGGCAGATCCGTTACGGCATCGTGTCGCGATTTGTCGATGAAATTCCAGCGCCGCTCTGCAAATGGTTGGTGGTTCCCGAAAAGCAGTCCGGGTATCTGGCCGGCACGCAGATGTATCCGAGTGCGCGCGGAACAGGCAATTACAAGGCGGAACAATCGTGGGGCGGCAGCAATGCCGCAGAGCGTGGCGCGTGGGTGGAAGGCCGCGGTAGTAACGATCGGCCGTATTCACCGACTCTTCAAAGTGGCAGCGGCGAATCGAACTACGGACGAGAGGGTGCACCGGACACATCCCGTGCAAGATTCGAGACAACGCGCGCCGATGGCTACCCTTTTGGTGTTGGGCAAAGTGTGCGTCACGCCAAATTCGGTGAAGGTGTGGTGCTTAATTTTGAAGGTCGCGGGCTGGACGCACGCGTGCAGGTGAAATTTCGCAGCGATGGCGTGAAGTGGCTGGCGTTGCAATACGCGAAGCTGATTGCGGCCTGAATTTTACGGCAAGGTTTCTCGCCACAGGTATTTCGAAATACGTATAACCAGCATTGGCGAGCGTTATCAGGCGCTTTATGCCCGCCAGCCGCACCGGTGCTTGATCTACGTTTTCTGGTTTGTCGTGCGCTGATTTATGCAGGTAGAGAGACGGCGTCTCCCACCCTCACCGTTGCCATTGCAACCGGGATCAGATTCATACCAAACATCACACCATTGGGCGAATCGCGATACGTTGCCAGCGTTTGCAGCGGTTCCGGGCCGCGTACCACGCCCTCAGCCTGATCGGTCGTCGTTACCTGGCAGCGCACACAAGGTTTCACCGCGCGAAACACGGCTTCCCCGATCACGATTTCACCGAGGCGATCTTCCGCAAACGCTTCGCAACCTGTAATGACCAGATTGGGGTGAAAGCGATTCATCGGCAGTGGCTGGCCGCCGTTCGCCACGATTCGCGCGTTTAAATCAGCCAACGAGGCCTCCGACGCCATCAACAAGGGATAACCATCGGCGAAGCTGACGATTTCGTTGTTCTTCGCAAACGCCGGGTTGATACGGCGCTCTGCCGAGTCCGGCATGTAAACGAGTCGCACGTCGGCAGCCAGATAGTCAGAAAGCCATTTATCCGCTTCCGGTGTGACGGTATGCGCTCGCACGTGGCTGGACCATACCTGCACGGTACGCGTTGGGAGCTCTCTGGGCGCCGCGGGAAACGAAACACTGTCCATATCGGGGGCGGAGAAAGTCTCCTCTCCATTTTCAATCTCGACCCACACGCTCGACATCCTCGGACATTGGCGCTGAGTGAGAAATTGATGGTC
>JAJAYN010000073.1 GCA_026786225.1 Burkholderiales bacterium
GTGAGAGATCCCTGACCCATTTCGGAGCGGGCGATACGGACGATGACGGTGTCGTTCGGTTTGACCACGACCCACGCGTTGATTTCATCTGTCAGGGTCTGCGCTTCGGCGTCTTTTGTGAACGGGATATGAAAGGCGACAACCAGGCTGCCGGCCGTGGCGGCAGCGCCTTGAATGAATTTGCGTCTGGAGGGATTGGCGATGTTGCCGGTTTTCATGCTTCACCTGCATTTACGTGCTGGATGTTGAGTGCGTTGGCGACTTTCTTTGCACCTGCCATTTCTTTTGCGGCAGCCTTGATGGCTGTGCGCACGCGGTTATAGGTTCCGCAGCGACAGATGTTGGTCATGGCATCGTCGATCTGTTTGTCGCTCGGGTTCGGTGTCGCTTTTAGCAGCGCGGTCGCGGTCATGATCATGCCCGACTGGCAGAAACCGCATTGCGGTACGTCGAGCGCGACCCAGGCTTTTTGCACAGGATGCGTGCCATCTTTGGAGAGACCTTCGATGGTGACAATTTTCTCGGCCGCCTTGACCGTCGAGGCGGGTCGTACGCAGGACCGCGTCGGCACGCCATCGATGTGCACGGTACAGGCACCGCACAGGGCGATGCCGCAGCCGTATTTGGTGCCGGTCATGCCGAGCTGCTCACGCAACACCCACAGCAAGGGCGTGCCTTCATCGGCTGTGTAATCGACAACCTACCCGTTTACGTTCAGTTTTGCCATGTTGGGTTCCTCAAATATAGATGGTTGATTATCACCTGATGAAGGTCGGAATTTGCGTGGTTAGGGTAAAAAGGAAGTTCACTTAGATCGGCGATTAAATGGTGGGCATGTAGTCCTTCTCCCTTGGGAGATGGGTTGGGATGAGAGGGCCCGTTGCCCCCACAAAGCCCCAGCATTGTCGCGCTTCCCGGCCAAAAAACACGCCAAACACAGCACCAGTGCTAGAGTTCACCCTTCCCACTGAGAATACGAACCAACAACATGCCCAAGAAAACCAGAGCCATCACCGCCGTCGATCTGTGGAAAATCCAGCGGCCATCCTCGTCGCCAAACGCGGTGAACGTAAACACGCCGACGAAGAGCCGCAGATTTACGTCATCCCGCCCGACGGCGGCGAGTCGCGCCGCGTATCGAATATCGCCACCGGCGTGTCCGCGATCAAGTGGTTGCCGGATTCAACCAGGATCGCTTTCATTTCCTGGGTCTGGCCGGACTGCAAAGTCGAGAAAGCGCAGGCAAAGCGTCTGAAGGAAAGGAAGGACGACAAGGTCAAAGCCCACGTCGTTGACCACATCTGCTTTCGCCACTGGGATCATTGGCTCTTCGACAGCCGGCAGGCACATGTGCACGTGCTCGATCTTAAAACGGGAAAGTGCCGCGATCTGTTTGCCGGCAGCAAATTTGCCTTGCAGAATTCCGACCCCGGTCTTGCGGATGTCGACATCTCGCCCGATGGGTGCCATATCGCGTTTTGTTTCAACCCGAACAAGCTGGTGATTCACGGTGCGCTCGACTATTGCGTGCCGGACGCGCAGGGACTGGCTTACTACAGCACACTGAAGGCGCTCAATGTGCCTTCCCGACTGGTGTACTTCCCCGATGAAAACCACTGGATATCTAAGCCGCAGAATTCTCGGCTTTGGCACAAGGAGTTTTTTGCGTGGCTGGAGAAATATGTGGGGAAGGGGGCGACGAAGAGGAGTGTGCGGTGATTGGCGTGTCCATGAGTGTGTTGTCAAAAACCGGTCGTCATCGCGTTATAAAAGCGTAGATCGCCATTTGGCGGGCATTCCAGGGTAAAAACGCGCCATAAGCCGCGCCAGTGCTGGAGTTTGCCCGATTTTTACGTTTTGTGTTCACTATCTCAAACACGGACACGTGTGTGCAACGCAAAAGCAGCAACTGCGCGCACAATATCGCAATGAGCAAGAAATTAACCCCACGCGCCGCGCCGCTGCGCAAACAGGCATCAGGCGCTTCTCTGACCGTAAGGGCCAGGAGCGCAGCGCGAAAGCCGCATCCGCCGCGCCTCGACAAGGAGCAGGCAATACTCGACGCCGCCGAACGCCTGTTCGCGCAATACGGCTTTGAAGGTGTCTCGCTGGAAAGCATCGCCATTGCGGTCGGCATCAGCCGGCACAATCTTCTCTACTATTTTCCGAGCAAGGAAGCGCTCTACCGCAAGGTGTTAGACCGCGTACTCGACCTCTGGCTGGCATGCATGGCCGCGATTTCGGCTAGCGATAATCCGCAGGAGGCATTGACTGCCTACATAGCAGCCAAGCTGCGTTTCTCCCGCGAGCAACCCGCGGGATCGCAGGTGTTCACACGCGAGGTGATCGCCGGTGCGCCGCGCTATGCGGATGTGATCGAGCAGCGCGTAGCGCCGATGCTGCGTGAGGATTTGAAAACGCTGGAGAAATGGGCAAGCGAAGGTCGCATCGCGCGTATCGACTTCACGCATCTGATGTTTTTGATCTGGTCAGTGACGCAGGCCTACGCCGATCTGGCGCCGCAGTTTGCGATGTTGCTGGGAAAGCCGAAGCTGGATGGGAAGGATTTTGCGGCGGCGGAGAGTGTGTTGACGCGGTTAGTGATGGCGGGGTTGAGGGAGACAAGTTGACTGTGTGTAGTTGACTGCGTGTTTGAGAACGGAACGCTGCCTAACTAGATTGCTCCAGACAGTGACGGTGACGGCGTGAATGGGGATACGAACCATTATGACGTCGACTAAATGCATTGACAGCCAATAACGACACAATACTCAATCAGGCGCACGAATTTCGTGATGCCCTGCTGTCCGGTTGCATCAGCGCTTGTGCTTCGTTCGCTCATCCGCTTCTCGCCTATGCTCCATAGTGGTAACCACTTGTTGCGGGTTTGTCGGATGCTGCAATACCTCAGTTTCGGGATCGAGCCGATCTCTCACGTTCGGCAAATCTCGCCGCAGTTCTTCGAGCAGCTGGATGATCTTGGTGGTCTTCTGTTCGGTCAATAGA
>JAJAYN010000074.1 GCA_026786225.1 Burkholderiales bacterium
GCTCACTTCCGCCTGGCATGTGTCAATTGGAAATCGAGCAAAGGCAGTTCCACAATCGTGTTGAGCGCGATGTCATGCCGGTTTGCAATATCTGGTTCGATGCGGAAATCGGTATCGGTCATCAACGCGTTGCAGTCAGGGACGCGCCTCGCGCGGACAGCATTGTCTATCAGTTGAAGAAAGTTTTCGCGACTGCCGACGCCAGCGAATGGGCATTCGGCATCGGTGCGGCGACGGTGCGCGCAGTCAACACGAGCGAAAAATCCGGCACGCGCCAGCATTACATAAATGCCCTGCTCAGTCGACAGTTTGGCGCGATGGCACTGCATGCGAATCTGGGCGGCGTTGTGGATCGTGAGGCCGAACCAGGTACGCGCCGAAACAGATTGACCTGGGCTCTTGCTGCGGAGTACGAGACGACGCTGCGATGGACGCTTGTTGGCGAAGTCTTGGGACAGCGCGGACAGCCCGCCACGGCGCAAGTTGGATTGCGATGGTGGGCATTGCCCAAGTACGTTCAATTCACGACATCGCTTGGCGCGCAGCGCGGCTCAGGACGGGACGGACGCTGGATGAGTTTCGGCATTCGCTTCGAGACCGGCGATCCGGTTATCTGGTAGCAATTCGACGTTGCGCGGCGACGGCAGCAGACCTGCAGAATTTCGCAACTGGCGGCGTGCGCCTGTTGATATTTGAATCCAGGGAAATTTAGGGCACCGATCAGAAATTTCGGTTTGTCTGGATGTACTGGGGCTATGTCTCTTGCTTCATTTTACAGTACTGATACTTCAGCGTTGCCCCGCAGCCAACGATCATCGCAGCGAGCGCAAATAACGAGCGCACGGACAACGTCGACAGCCCCGTCACGCCCTGGCCAATGGTGCAGCCCATCGCGGTCACGCCACCGGCGCCCATCAGCATCGCGCCGATGATGTGGTTACGCGTGTCTTCGATGCTGGAAAATCCTTCCCAGCGAAATCGTTTGGTCAGCAACGAATAGGCGAGTGAACCGGCGATCATGCCGAGCGTACTGGCGATGCCGAAGGTGACAATGAGCGACTTGTCGCTCCACAACATCAGCAACTCCAGGCTGTACGCATAGGGCGCGACAAACGTGAGCGATTCTGCGGCACGGCTATTGGTACCGAAGAACATCATCTCCAGCGTATCCGCATTTTCGCCAAAGCCGATGTGGGCCGTGATATACCAACCCGCAACGACCGCGAGACCGTAACCGAGACCACCGAGCCACGCATCGAGGCTGGCGCGAAATTCGCGGCTCATAAGCACGAATACCAGCATCGGCGCGGCGACGAGACCGGCCAGCATAATCTGTGCGGTTTTCTTGCTCACATTCAATAGCGGCGCCAGAAAAGACCCCAGCTCCTGTGTGGCGACCCCGTGCATGGCCACATCGATGGCAACCGCGTCGAGCGTATTGACGCGCCACACGCCGAACAGGCCTTTCATGGTCATGTAAGCGGCGATGCCGAGAAACGCGAATACCACCATCGATTTCAGATTGCCGCCACCAATGCGCACCAGTGTGCGGCTGCCGCAGCCGCTCGCCAGCGTCATGCCGACGCCAAACATCAAACCACCGCCGACGTATGACAACCAGGTGATGTTGGGGCGCGTGTAGAACGCCTTCGAAAGATCGATGAAGCCCGCTGCATAGAGGCCCTGCGCGCCAAGAATCGCGATGGCCATCGCCAGCACCCACATGCGCATGCGTGTGAAATCGTTCATGTTGACGATATCAGACACTGCGCCCAGTGTGCAGAACTGGGTGCGCGCCGAGATCGCGCCGAGGATGAAAGCGACGGCGAACCCTAGCCAGGCGACGGTGGATGCGAGATTGGTGGCGCTGGTCATTTTGGTGGTGTAAGCCGTTGCGACGAAAAGTCAGGCGACACGCATTTTACCGTTCCACCCCACGCAATAGAAACAGACGCCGCTAATACTTGATCGTATGCAATAAACCGCAAACTCAAGCGTAGCGCGTCGGGTCCGTAAGGCCCGCTGCAAAAAAACCATCTTTCCGCAATCGGCACGAATCACACACGCCACACGCGCGTCCATCGGCATCGGCCTGGTAGCAGGAGACGGTCAACGCGTAATCCACGCCAAGTCGCGTGCCTTCACGCACAATGTCGGCCTTGCTCATGTGGATAATCGGTGTGTGGATCACTAATTGCTCGCCCTCGATCCCGGCGCGGGTCGCCAAGCGCGCCATGGCCTGGTACGCCGCGATGTAATCGGGTCGGCAATCGGGGTAGCCGGAATAATCGACGGCGTTCATTCCGGCGAAAATATTCGGCGCACCCAGCGTTTCGGCCCATGCCAGCGCCAGCGAGAGGAAAATCGTGTTGCGTGCGGGCACATACGTAATGGGGACGCCGACGGTGGGGCCGGTTGGCACGGCGATATTGTTATCGGTGAGTGCTGAACCACCCCAGCCGGTGAGATCGAGTTTGACCACCCGATGCTCTTTTGCCCCGCGCGCCTGCGCCACGCGCGCGGAAGCAAACAGCTCCGAACGGTGTCGCTGGCCGTAGTCAAACGACAATGCATAGACTTCAAAGCCGCGTTCGTGCGCCATCGCCAGCACCGTCGCGGAATCCAGCCCGCCGGAGAGCAGCACGACCGCACGCGGTTTACCCGTTTGCGCCATATTCATACGCCGCGCTTTTCGCCCCAGATGATTTTGTGCAATTGAACCTGCATGCGTACCGGCAGCCCATCGCGCAGTATCCATGTCGCGAGTTGCTCATAGCGCACTTCGGTGAACGCGGGCGAAAACAAAACCGGCGCGAGTTCCGCCAATTTTCTTTTAGCGAGCAATGCGGCGGCCCATTCGTAATCGGCTTCGGACGTAATAACAAATTTGATTTCGTCGCCAGGCTTCAACAGCGGCAGATTTTCCCAGCGATTCTTGTCGACTTCGCCCGAGCCAGGGGTTTTGATATCGACGATGCGGGAGACCCGCGGATCGACTGCGGCGATGTCGATGGCACCGCTGGTTTCGAGCGACACCGAATAGCTTTGGTCGCATAACTTCGCAAGCAGTGTGAGGCAGTTCTTTTGCGCCAGCGGTTCTCCGCCGGTCACGCACACTGTTTTTGTTTTGTGCGTTGCAACTTCCGCGATGACATCGTCGATGTCGCGGGTTTTACCGTCGTGAAACGCGTACGCCGTATCGCAGTAACCGCAGCGTAGCGGGCAACCCGTCAGGCGCACAAACACGGTTGGCAGTCCGACGCGGCTCGATTCGCCTTGCAGCGAAAAGAAGATTTCGTTGATGCGCAGGGTGTTCGCGCGTGCGCGTGCTGGAACGCTTCCGCTTACGACAGGCGCTTTCTTCCCTTCGGCTTTGCGAATCGTCGCAGCAGGAATCTTGGTCAAGGTACGCATGGGCGACCAGATGCGGGTTAGCGTCTCAGTGCAGGAAGGCGGGTTCTCGCCTTGCCGGCGGCTTCGGAACCCGGATACTTGGCGATGACATCTTCGAGCGCGTTGCGCGCCGAACCGTTGTCGCCGATTTCTGCATAGATGCTGGCCATCGCCAGCAATGCGTCGGGTGCTTTGGCCGAATCGGGGAATTGCTTGAGCAGTGCGTCTTGCGTGGTGCGTGCGCTGCCGTAATCGCGAAGATTGAAATAACTGATACCCATCCAGTAATGCGCGTTCGACACGAGTTGACCGCTTGGATAGTCTTTGATAAACGTCTGGAACGCGCGAATCGCTGCCGCGTAATCGCCGCGCTTGAACGCATTTGAACCGACATCGTAGACGGCATCTTCTTTTGCGCGCGATGCGGCGGTCTGCGCGACGGTTGGCGGTACCGATATCGCAGCGGCAGGTGCAACATTGGCGGCAGCCGGTGCACCTGCCGGCGTTTCGCCAGGGACACCCTCCAGCTTGCGTAACCGCGTATCGATATCAAGATAAAAATCGCGCTGGCGCTTGGTGAGTTGCTCATCGAGATTGGACATCACTTCGACTTGCCCGCGAAGCTTGGCGATCTCGGCATTAAGTTGCTCGATCTGGTTCAACAATTGAATGATGCCGAGGTTCCTGATCGATTCTTCAATCTTTTGCAGGCGGGCATCGTTGTCGCGGTTCTGCTGGTCGATTTGCGCGCGTAGATTGCGGAGGTCTTTGCGCGCCTCTTCATCGTCGAACAGTCCGGCGGTGGCATTCAGGCTGAGCGCCATTACGGCTACCAGCAGCGTGTTTCGCAAAAATGGGAATGGATTTGAAAACATGGTTCTTTTGGCTCTGGCGTGTTGAAGGAAATTAGTCTGCGTCGACACAGACGGGATGCTAAATGCGGGAAACAACTGGCTTCGCATAAAAGCGACCGGGAATGACCACCGGGTTCAGGCATGGACCACAACATTCACCGCTGCAGCAGCAACGCCTTACAAACTCTAGCACTGGCGCGGCGTTACAGAGACTTTTGCTCCAAACGCCGCACCAGATAACGATCCAGCCAAAATTACTCGCCGTCGTACACAATTTCCACACGGCGATTTTGTGCCCATGACGCTTCATCGTGACCGGTCGACTTTGGCTTGTCCTCACCAAAGCTGATGGTTTCCATGCGCTCATCACCTACACCCAGAACCGACGTCGCTTTGCGAACCGCATTGGAACGCCGCTGGCCCAGCGCCATGTTGTACTCGCGTGAGCCGCGCTCATCAGCGTGACCTTCAAGGCGCACTTTGCGGTTGCGGTTCTGTGAGAGATAGCTTGCATGCGCCTGAATGAGCGATGCAAACTCCGACTTGACGGCATCGGTGTTGTAATCAAAATAAATGACACGCTTGGACAGGACATTGATCGGATCCTTGAGCGGATCAATCCTTCCCTGCATTCCGGTGACAGGTGTGGTTTGCGTGCCACTCGTCGTCGGTGTGCCCGTCGTACCGCTTCCGGTTACGGGTGTGCGGTCTTCAACTTTGGTTGGAACAGGATCCGTGCTCGCACAAGCGCCAAGCAAAACCAATATTCCAACGCCAATTAGCATTTTTTTCATGTTTTTCCCCTAAAGTAGGTAACGAGTCATATCAAAGAACACTGGAAGCACTGGCTAGTTTATGCTTTTTTTGTAACGGCAAGGCATTGACTCTCACCGCGCGCCGGAAGAACCATATGGTCCCCACGCGGGTTCGCGCACATCGCCCGCCTGCGAAGATAGCTTGAGTTTGAAGCGCCCATCAGCGGACACCGCACCCAGCTTCCCCCGCCCGCCCGATTTATCTTCGTACAAAATGGTGCGACCATTCGGTGAAAAGCTGGGGCTGTCGTCGAGTGGTCCTTCGGTAAGAATGGTGCGCTGCCCGGTGGCGATTTCAAACGTCGCAATGCGCAGCTTTCCGCCCTCGCGGTTCACAAACGCAATCAATTTACCATCGGGACTGAGGCGTGGCGTGGTGTTGTAGCTGCCCTCAAAGGTCAAGCGCTTTGCCTCGCCGCCGGAGACGGGCACGCGATACAACTGCGGGCCGCCCGATCGATCCGAGAAGAAAATAATGTCCTTGCCATCGGGTGTAAACGTGGCACCGGAGTCGATGGCGTTACTCTGCATGAGGCGCGTCGGCTCGCCGCCGCCAGACAGAATAATGTAAATCTGCGAGATGTCATCTTTCGACAGTGAAATAACGAGCTTGCTGCCATCCGGCGACCAGCTTGGCGCCGTGTTGTCGCCACGGAAACTGGCAACCACTTTTCGCTGGCCGGTGACCAGGTCCTGGACAATCACGGTCGATTTGCGGCTCTCGAAGGAGACATAGGCAATTCTGTTGCCGTCGGGCGACCACTTCGGCGAACCGATAGGCTCCAGCGACGACAACACCGCTTGTGGATTGAAACCGTCCGCATCGGCGACTTGCAACTCGAACCGTGGCCCGCGCTTCAATACATAGGCGATACGCGTCGAAAACACGCCCTTCTCACCGATCAGCTTTTCGTAAATTTCATCGGAAATCTTGTGTGCCGTCGCGCGCAATTGCGACGCACTGACAGTGTAGGAAGTCGTCGCCAACTGATTTTGCCTGGCGACGTCAAACAAGCGGAAGTTCACCTCGAACCGCCCATCCGGCAGGGGTTTGATGCCGCCGATAACCAGCGCTTCGGCACTGCGGCCGGACCAATCTACAAAGTTCACTTGAGAAGGTTCGGTGGGCAGATTGGGGACGCCGACCGTATTGACGATGCGAAACATGCCCGAGCGGGCAAGGTTGTCGGCGATCAGCGGCGTGAGATTTTGTGGCGCATTCGCCTCCAGCGCGAAAGGTGCAATAGCGATGGGCACCTGACGGCCGGAACTGGTCTCGACGTTGATGGTGAGTTGCGCGTGCGCCGTCGATACGACCAGAAACAGGCCAGCGACGGTGCGCGCGAAGATACAAAAAAAACTGTTTCGGCTGAGCATGTATTGGGCGTTGACCATGTGAGTGTTGCGTTCTATCGTTCGTGTCGTATGTTCAAATTAAGTTCACGTCGACCGCCAAAAAGGTCGGCATTTTCCGGCTGCGGCCAATTGCGGATGCCATTGATGGCTCGCTCCACAGCGTCATCATAGACTTTATCGCCGGATGGCTTCACAACTTGCGCATCCAAAATAACGCCGTTAACCAGAAGCCGCAAGCGCACCGACACTTCTGGTCTACCGGTAACGGAATCAGGAATATTGGCCCGGTCACGAATCAGTTTCGCAATTTTATTTGCATAGTCTGCCTGTGCTGCGTTGCGTACGCTGGCGGCAGCGGCATCTTTTGCTGCCTGCTCAGCGCGCAGCCGGTCCTCAGCCACTTTCTGTGCCGCCTTGAGTTTTGCCTCGTCATCCTTGCGCTTCTTTTCCACTTCCGCCAGCTTCTGCTTCTCTACCAGCGCCTTTTCTTCGCGCATCTTTTTCTCGCGTTCCGCTTTTTCGAGTTTCTCCCGCTTGGCCTGCAATTGAATATCGGCCTTGCTCGGCTGCGGCGGCGCTTTTTCCACCTTGGGCTCAATCTTCGGCTCTACCACCTTTTCTATCTTGGGTGGGTCCGGCTCGGGTTCAGGCGGCGGCGCCGGCGTTACTGGTGCCTCGACCACGTTTCGTATCGGCGGCAGCTGGTCCCATAGCTCGGCGATGGCCGGTTCGGGAAGCTTTACCTGCCACGACACGCCAAACACGATCAGGGCAAAAAAACCGCCATGCACAATGAATGCAAGCAGCGCTGCGGGCCATTTGCCAGGCTCGGTGCGCTCCAGTAGCGGCGAGCGATGATGATTCGATGTGGGTGGAGGGTAGGTCATTTCACTTGTCGGGTTTTACGAGTAATCCCACCCGCTTGATCTTGCCCCCCTGCAAGCTATCCATCACGTGCAACACATCGTCGTACTTCAAGTTCTTGTCGGCATTGATGACCACTGCCTGATCCGGGTATTTGCTTTGTATGGCTTTGACCGCCTGCAATAATTTATCGCGCGTAACAGCTTGCTCCTGCCCACCCTGCTGGCGATCAACCAGCGAGATACTGCCATCGCGTTTGATGCGGACTTCCAACGGGGCCACGGCAGAATTGAGCGCCTGTCCGACGCTGGGCAAATCGATTTGCCCAGGCTGGATTGCCGGTGCCACCACCATAAAAATAATCAATAAAACCAGCATCACGTCTATATACGGAACGACGTTGATTTCGGCCATGGCGCGACGGCGGCGGCGCATGATCAGTGCACCGCCTGGCGTTGCAGGATATTGGTGAACTCTTCCATAAAACTTTCGTAACGATTTGCCAGGCGATCAATTTCGGCCGTGTACTTGTTGTAGGCAATCACCGCCGGAATCGCCGCGAACAGGCCGATGGCTGTCGCGATCAATGCCTCGGCCATGCCTGGGGCCACCTGTGCCAGCGTGGCTTGCGCCATATTTGTCAAACTGCGGAATGAATTCATGATTCCCCAAACGGTCCCGAACAGGCCGATATACGGGCTGACCGAACCTACCGTCGCCAGGAACGAAAGGTGCGCTTCAAGAAAATCCAGTTCGCGCTGAAACGTGGCTTTCATCGCGCGCCGCGTGCCGTCCATCAGTGCGCCGATGTCGGCGCCACTGCGGCTTTTTAGTTTCAGGTATTCCTTGAAACCGGCTTCAAAAATCTTCTCCATGCCTGCCGGTTCGTATTGCCCTGCGCTCGCGCGTTGATAAAGGCCGACGAGGTCTGAGCCGCCCCAAAACTCGCGCTCGAATTCCTCAGCCTGCGACTTTGCTCTCCTCACCGTGAACATTTTGACGAAGATGTACCACCACGACATCATCGAGGCGAGGATCAGGATCCCCATCACGATCTTGACGATGATCGATGCATGCGCGATCAGCGACAAAATCGCCATGTCATTTGAAAGGTTCAGCACGAAGCCTCCATTTTCTTTTTCACGTCCGTTGGAATTTCAATCGGCTTGAAGGTTTCTGCCGCTACTGTCGCTACCGTCACACGCGCTTTGACGAGAACGTCTTCACCGCGGCGGATTTCCTGGTGGAACATCACGCGCACGCGTCCCAGGTTTTCAATCGCAACACTGATATTGATGGCATCATCGAGCCTTGCGGGCTTAACGAATTCGACGGCAATCTCGCTGACCACAAACAGCATTTTGTATTTGCGTTCGAGCTCACTGTTGGTAAACCCTAAATAACGCAGCCACTCCGTGCGGGCACGCTCCAAAAATTTGACGTACTGCGCGTGATAGACCACGCCACCCGCATCGGTATCTTCGAAGTAAACGCGCTGCGGAAAATCGAAGGTGAATAGCGGTGATTGCTGCGCATCCCGCAGAGAAATTTTCGCCACTAGAACAACTCCGGTACCGGATTGCTGCCGGGCGGTGCGGTCAGCCCGAAGTGTTGGAACGTGAGCAAGGTCGCCATACGACCACGCGGTGTGCGTTGCAGGTAGCCTTGCTGAATCAGATACGGCTCCAATACGTCTTCGATCGTATCGCGTTCTTCGCCGATGGCTGCGGCGAGATTTTCAACCCCAACCGGACCGCCGGCAAATTTTTCGATAATGCAGCGCAGTAACTTGCGATCCATCATGTCCAACCCGACGTGATCGACATCCAGCATGATGAGCGCCGCATCTGCCACCGGTTTATCGACGAAACCCTCAGCCTTCACCTGCGCAAAGTCGCGGACGCGGCGCAGCAGGCGATTGGCGATGCGTGGCGTACCGCGCGAGCGTAATGCAATCTCCTGGGCACCATCGTCATCCACAGGCACGTTCAGCAATTTTGCGGATCTGGAAACGATTGATTTTAGTTCAGCGGGTGAATAAAACTCCAACCGGGCGACGATGCCAAAGCGATCCCGCAACGGGTTGGTCAGCATGCCCGCGCGGGTCGTGGCGCCAACCAGTGTGAATGGCGGCAGGTCGAGCTTTACCGATCGGGCAGCAGGCCCTTCACCAATCATGATGTCGATCTGATAGTCCTCAAGTGCGGGATACAGGATTTCTTCGACCACCGGATTCAGGCGATGTATCTCGTCGATAAACAATACGTCATTGGGCTCAAGGTTGGTCAGCATCGCCGCCAGATCCCCTGCGCGCTCCAGCACCGGTCCGGAGGTATGCTTCAGGTTTACGCCCATCTCGCGAGCGATGATGTGCGCGAGTGTGGTCTTGCCCAAACCGGGAGGACCGAACAACAAGGTGTGGTCCAGCGGCTCCTTACGACTGCGTGCGGCCTCGATAAAAATGGAGAGCTGATCGCGGATTTTTTGCTGCCCGACGTATTCCTGCAAGAGTTTGGGGCGCAGCGCCCGTTCCTGTGCCTCTTCGTGCACGGAAGCCTTGCCACCTGAGATAAGTCGGTCTTCTTCGATCATGTATACATTTTACGTGACGACTTCAGGCTTTTGAGAGCGACTTCAGCGCGTGGCGTATGCCTTCGGACACCGTAATGTCTTTGGGTAGTTGCTTGATGGCATAAAGCGTTTCCTTCTCGTTATAGCCCAGCGAAATAAGCGCATTTAAAACATCCGCTGCAGAAGATGGTTTTGCGACTTCGCCACCCACAGCGATGCGCACATCAACCTTGAGTTTGTCTTTCAGTTCCAGCAGCAGTCGTTCAGCGGTCTTCTTGCCGATGCCTGGCACCTTGGTCAGGCGTCCGCTTTCCTGCGTGGCCACCGCTTCGGCCAGATCATTGACGCTCATGCCGGACAAGACAGCCAGCCCGACCTTTGGGCCTACGCCACTGACCTTCAGCAGTTGCTTGAAGGTGGCACGTTCGGAATCTGTGCCGAAACCGTAGAGCAAATGGGCATCTTCACGGACGATCAACTGTGTGAATAACGCGACCTTCTCGCCGATCTTGGGCAAATTGTAGAACGTGCTCATGGGCACATCGACTTCGTAGCCTACGCCGCCTACGTCAAGCAGGACCTGCGGGGGATTTTTTTCAAGCAATATGCCGGAGAGGCGCCCGATCATTTCACCAGCCTCCCGCCCTTGACTCTGTAACCTCGCGTGCTCATGCCCCCCAGCGCGCCGCCATGGGCGTGGCAGATCGCGCACGCCAGGGCGTCCGCTGCATCTGCGCTAGGATAGCCCGACAAATTCAGCAATCGCTTTACCATTTCCTGCACCTGTTCTTTCGTTGCGTGGCCATTGCCGACCACCGCCTGTTTCACTTGAAGTGCAGTGTATTCGGAAACCGGCAAATTCTGCGCAACAGCGGCACAGATCGCAGCGCCTCGCGCCTGGCCCAGCAACAGCGTCGACTGCGGATTGACGTTGACAAATACTTTCTCGACGGCAACTTCCCCGGGGCTATAGCGCGCGATCACTTCCTGTACGGAATTGAGGATGTTTTTCAGCCGATCCGGCAATTCACCGGTCGGCGATTTGATGCAGCCGCTGGTGATATAGGTCAGCGTGGAACCGGTCTTTTCGAGGACGCCATAGCCGGTAACGCGGAGGCCGGGATCGAGACCAAGAATCTTCATTCAAACACCAGCGCGTACATGCACGAATCGCGCAACCCACCGTACGGGTCCCGCATATTCTGGCGAAGAATTCCCTCCAGCGCGAAGCCACACCGCTCAGCAACACGCCGACTCCTGCCGTTGCGTGGATCGCTGCAGATTTCCAACCGCTTGGCACCGAGATGGTGTTTTGAAAAGGCAACGAGTGCGTTGACGGCTTCTGTGCAGTAACCGCGTCCCGCCATGGAGGTTCTTACCCAGTAGCCAATTTCCAATTTCGGAATTTCCCAGTTGATCGTATGGAATCCGCCTTTGCCGATCAACTCTCCGGAGCCTTTATCGATCCACTGAAAGTCGAGCATTTCGCGCGACACCCATTTGAATTGGGCTGCCTCGTGAAACGCTTCGGACGCTTCAAGCGTCGGCTCGGGATGAACCCAGGGCATCCAAGGTGCGAGTTCATTGAACGATTCCAGCACAGCGCGAAATGCCTGCGGGCCATCATCGGCCTGCACGGCGCGCAGCATCATGCGCTCGGTCTCCATTTGCCCGGGAAAGGCCAGCAACCTTGCCCGCGTCGTGGCATCCATCGTCAGTTTAAAGACTGTCTAGGCTTCATCCATCACAGCCGAGGTATAGACGTCCTGCACATCATCGAGCGCCTCGATGGCATCGAGCAATTTCTGCATTTTTAGCGCATCGTCGCCGCCAAGTAC
>JAJAYN010000075.1 GCA_026786225.1 Burkholderiales bacterium
GATTGCCGAGCAACTCGGCATAGCCAACGCCACGCTCTCCTTTCATCTGAAGGAACTCACCAACGCCGCGCTGACCACCGCGACGCCTAACGGTCGTTCAATCATCTATGCCGCGAACTTTACGACCATGAACAGCCTGATTGCATACTTGACCGAAAACTGCTGCGCCGTTACCAGATGCGAAACGATCGAAAAGACAGGACCGGCGTGCCGGACAACGCCATCCCAATCGCCCTCATCAATGTCAATGCAGAAGAAGTCCTTAGCTGTTACCAAAAGGAGCAAAGCATGAAAAGATTTCACGTACACGTCGCTGTCAGCGACCTTGAACAAAGCACCCGCTTCTATTCCGCGATGTTTGGGTTGCAACCGAGCGTGCTCAAAAGCGATTACGCCAAGTGGATGCTGGATGATCCGCGTATCAATTTTGCGATTTCAGAACGCGTCGGCAATCCCGGCTTGAACCACCTGGGCTTTCAGGCCGAGTCTGAAGAAGAACTCGAAGAAATTCACACGCGCCTGCAAAGTGCAGACAGCGCAATCACGGCCGAAACTGGGGCCAACTGCTGCTACGCCAAATCGGACAAGTATTGGGTACAGGACCCGACCGGGATTGCGTGGGAGAGCTTTCGCACGTTAGATACCATTCCTTTTCATGGCGAACAAAGCCATCAAGGTGCAGCGGGAGCCGCGAACGCAAACGAGGCTACCGGATGCAGCATATCGTGCTGTCCTGCACCAACGGCAGCACCCGCAGAAAAATCCACCGCAAAGGCCTGCTGCAATGGCTGAACGGATATTTAACGTACTCTTTTTGTGCACGCACAATTCAGCGCGTTCGGTGATTGCCGAGGCACTTCTCAATACCATCGGGCGTGACCGATTTCAGGCGTTCAGCGCAGGCAGTATGCCGTCAGGTCGGGTAAATCCATTCGCCGTTGAATTGGTCAGAACGCTGGGCTATGTCACCGACAATATTCGCAGCAAATCGTGGGAAGAGTTCGCCGGTCCCGACGCGCCGCACATGGACATCATCATTACGGTGTGCGATAACGCCGCTGGCGAAGCATGTCCGTTTTGGCCCGGCCATCCCGCAACCGCGCACTGGGGCTTTCCGGATCCCTCGGTCGTCGAAGGCAGCGACGATGATAAACGCCAGGCATTTAATCAGGTGTTTCATGCCATCCGCAGACGCATTGATTTACTGGCCAGCCTGCCGGTAGAGAAGCTTGAACATCTGGCGTTGGCAGATACACTGAAGCGGATACACACGCAATGAATGAAGTTGTAAAGACTGGTTGCGGGGTTACGGCCCCTGCCCCGCTAGGTTTTTTCGTGCGCTATCTCACTGCGTGGGTCGCGGTGTGCATCGTCGTCGGAATCTTGCTCGGACAGACAATGCCAGAGGTTTTCAAGGCGATTGGCGCAATGGAAATTGCCAACGTCAACCTGCCGGTCGGTATCCTTATCTGGATCATGATTATTCCGATGCTGATCCGCATCGACTTCGGCGCGCTCGGTCAGGTTCGCGAGCACATACGTGGTATCGGCGTGACGCTGGTGGTGAACTGGCTGGTCAAGCCGTTTTCCATGGCGTTGTTGGCGTGGATATTTATTCGTCACCTGTTCGCGCCGCTTCTACCGGTGGAGCAAATCGACAGCTACGTCGCCGGGCTGATCTTGCTGGCCGCGGCACCGTGCACCGCGATGGTTTTTGTCTGGAGCAGGCTCACCAACGGCGACCCGTATTTCACGCTGTCGCAAGTCGCGTTAAACGACCTGATCATGGTGTTTGCTTTCGCGCCGCTGGTCGCCTTGTTGCTGGGTGTGTCGAGCATCACCGTACCGTGGGCGACGCTGTTGACATCGGTTGTCCTCTACATCGTGGTCCCGGTACTGCTGGCGCAATGGCTGAGACGGTTACTTCTGGCACGCGGCGAGGCGACCTTTCAGCGCACGATGCTGTATATCCAGCCGTGGTCGATTGCCGCACTATTGGCGACGCTGGTACTGCTATTCGCATTTCAGGGCAACGCCATTCTTCGCCAGCCAATGGTGATCGCGCTGCTCGCAGTGCCCATTCTTGTTCAGGTCATCCTCAATTCAGCGCTGGCCTACTGGCTCAATCGTCGGTTGGGCGAAAAACACGCGGTGGCGTGCCCCTCGGCACTGATCGGCGCGTCCAATTTCTTCGAACTCGCCGTTGCCGCTGCGATCAGCTTATTCGGTTTTGAATCCGGGGCCGCCCTCGCGACTGTGGTCGGTGTACTGATCGAAGTGCCGATCATGTTGGTGGTGGTCAAAGTCGTCAACGCATCCAAGCCCTGGTACGAGGCAGGTGCGCGCTAGCGAGTGGCAGACGGCTTTGCACTAGCACTAATACACCTCACGCGTAATCACGCGGCTCGATGTGACGCCGTTGATGGTATAGCTCATCGTGCCGTTGGCAGGATCGGAAAAGGCGAACGTCACACTACCCACCGGCACCGCAGGATTGACGCTCCGCCATGTTGCGGTGAGCGGCGCCCCGCCACTAAACTGGTAAAGCGTTCCGGTGCAGCCGGCGGTCGTAGCAGGACAATTGGTCGCTGCGTACCAGATGGCCTTGCCGGTCGCGTCGTAGGTGTACCAGGCGGCGAAGATTGTGCCGAACTGCTGCGTCAGCGAAACGCCCCAGCCTGATTCATTCGGATTCCACCATAGGTCCGTGTAATTGACTGCGGGAGCGGTCGTGCCGCTGGCAAAGATTTGCCGTGTGATGGTCTTGGAGCCGGAAACATTGTTGATCGTGAAGTTAAACGACCCGTTGTCAATATTGGTAAATCCCAGGTTGCCGGTGCCGACCCTGGTCAGGACCCTGCCTGCACCGCCCCACGGCACGGTGGGAGGCGTGCCGCCGTTGACGCGGTACAAGTCGCCAGAGCAGCCTGTCGGCGTCACCGGGCAATTGGTGATCACGTACCAGATGGGCAGGCCGGCATCGTCATAGGTGTAGGCGGCGACGAACAGGATGTTCCCATGCTGCGTGAGGCTCATGCCCCAACCGGATTCATTGGGGTTCCACCACAGGCCCTGGAAATTGTTGGGCACGGCAGCGATTTTATCGATGATGACTAGATTCGATTTCTGGATGGCATTATTCACGACGTTGCCGATGAGCGGCAATTCGCTGAACGCGCCACCGGCATTGCCGATCGGTAGTCGGGCAATGGCATCGACAACCGCCATGCTGGCCAGGCTCACTTCGCCGAACACGGTGTAGCCGCCGTTCGATCCATCTAGTGACGAACTGTTGTCTGCAAGGTTGATGAACCATTGCGAGGTTGCGCTGTTGGGGTTGCCTTCAAACTTTGCCATGGCAATGGTACCGCGTCGATTAGATCGGCTGGTACTGAATTCGTTTGCTACCGGCGCACCGGCTGAGATGCTGCTCAGATTATTGCTCGCATCGTTCCAAACATAACCGCCGCCCTGAATGACGAAGCCCAGCGCGCTGCGATGGATGAAAGTATTGTTGTACGCACCGCTATTGACGTACGACATGAAGTTTGCGACCGTCTGCGGGGCGGCGCTGTCGTAGAGGTTTATGTCGATGACACCCATTGCCGTCGGCAACCGCACCGTGGTCGCATGGGCGATCAACGGGAGTGACGACATGCAAAGCGCAGTCAGCATGGCGAAGGTGGTGCGATTTAGCCAGTTTGAAAACATGTTGATACCTCAAGTGTATTTGGAGAATGCGAGGGAAGGC
>JAJAYN010000076.1 GCA_026786225.1 Burkholderiales bacterium
AATTAGTGGCCCGTACCAGATGTGGTTACGTGTTTTGGCCAAGGAAATCGCGCTCTCCAAACAATGCGTCTCCATCACAGGGCATTCAAGCCGTACTGGAGCAGAGCAGGTCAATGACCGCTTGTCGCTGGCAAGGGCAAGCACAATACAGCGGCGACTGGAAGCATCGGCCCCGGAGCTAGTCACGCGCTTACAGGCGATTGGTGTGGGATTTCGTGAAAACCTGATTGGCACGGGTACAGATGACCTTCGCGATGCTTTGGACCGTCGAGTGGAGTTTCGCGTGCGGAATTGCTCGTAAGACCGGCCGCGTGATGTGCGGCAAAGACTATTTCGCAGTAACATTCGCCGTTCGAATACGACACCCCAAGACAGGAGAAACCGATATGAAACCAGTACTGTTAATCGCCGCTACAGCCGTATTTTCATTTGCCACCAGCGCCCTTGCCCAGGAGATGCCGGGAGGTTTGTGGGAAATCAAAACAAAAATGGATATGCCCGGCCTGCCGCCTGAAGTCGCAGCCCAGATGGGCAATCGTACGATGACCCATTGCGTAAAGCCGGGTGAGCGTAAATGGTCCGAGCAACGCAATCCGAATGACCGCGGCGACAAGAACTGCGAGCAAACCGATATGAAAGTTGACGGCAACAAGGTGTCATGGAAGATGACCTGCAAGGACGGCACCAGCGGCGAGGGCACCGTTGCCCACAACGGCAAGGACGCCTACAAAATGGACATGACCATGAACATGAAGCAGGGCAGCATGAAAATGCAAACCGAAGGAAAACGCATCGCCGATACCTGCGAAAAGAAATAGCGCGCGACGGATTGTGCAAACAAAAATGGGAGCCTGAGCTCCCATTTTTTTGCTCGCGTGTTTGCCGCTACGCTGTCAGTGTTTCTTTCAGCGCACCGTAACGCGTCTGGAGTGCGGCAGGCATATGGTAATCAAGCTTGGTCAACAATTCGTCGTGCAGCGCGAGTTCCTGTTGCCACTGCGAATGATCCACAGCCGTAATCGCCTTGAAGGTTTGTTCTGAAAAACTCGCACCGCTCCAATCGAGGTCGCTGTAATCAGGAATGTGGCCCAGCGCCGTCTGCTGTGCAGAGGCCTTGCCTTCGACGCGTTCAATGATCCACTTCAATACGCGCATATTGTCGCCAAAACCTGGCCAGACAAACTTGCCCTGATCGTTTTTGCGGAACCAGTTGACACAGTACAGCTTGGGCGACGCCCTGCCGACGTTGGCGCCAACGTTGATCCAGTGGGCAAAATAATCAGACATGTTGTAGCCGCAGAATGCGATCATCGCGAAAGGATCGCGGCGCACGACACCAACTTGCCCGGTTATTGCGGCCGTCGTCTCGGAGCCAAGGGTCGCCGCCATATAAACGCCTTCGTTCCAGGTGTTGGCTTCGGTGACCAGCGGTACGGTGGTGGAGCGACGGCCACCAAAAATCATTGCCGAGATCGGCACGCCCGCGGGGTTATCCCATTGCGGGTCCAGCGACGGACAACTGGTCGCGGCAACGGTGAATCGCGAATTTGCATGTGCGGCAAGGCGACCGCAGTCCGGTGTCCAGTCCTTGCCCTGCCAATCGGTCAGGTGTGCAGGCGGTACTTTGGTCATGCCCTCCCACCACACGTCGCCGTCAGGCGTCAGCGCGACGTTGGTGAAAATGGTGTTGGCCTTAACCGACTCCATGCAGTTCGGATTGGTTTCATACGAAGTACCCGGCGCCACACCGAAAAAACCGGCTTCGGGGTTGATGGCGTACAACTTTCCATCCGCGCCCGGTTTGATCCAGGCGATATCGTCACCTACCGTGGTCACTTCCCAACCTTGCTGTTTGAAGGATTCAGGTGGAATCAGCATGGCAAAGTTGGTCTTGCCACAGGCCGATGGGAACGCCGCCGTAACGTAATGCTTTTTGCCTTCGGGTGTTTTAACGCCGAGGATCAGCATGTGTTCGGCAAGCCAGCCCTCGGCCTTTCCCATAACGGAAGCGATACGCAGCGCGAAGCATTTTTTACCCAGCAGTGCATTGCCGCCGTAACCTGAGCCGTAAGACCAGATCTCGCGCGTTTCCGGAAAGTGCACGATGTATTTGTGGTCGTCGTTGCAAGGCCACGACACATCTTTCTGACCTGCGGACAATGGCGCGCCAACTGAATGCAGTGCCGGCACGAATGATCCATCCGGTCCCAGTACATCGAGCACCTTGCTGCCCATGCGGGTCATGAGCTTCATATTCACCGCGACGTAAGGCGAATCGGAGAGCTCAACGCCGATGTGGGCGATATGCGAACCCAGTGGTCCCATGCTGAACGGCACCACATACATGGTGCGACCGCGCATGCAGCCATCGAACAATTTGTTGAGTGTCGCTTTCATCTCGGCCGGCGCCATCCAGTTATTGGTCGGCCCCGCGTCTTCTTTTTTGGCTGAGCAGATAAAGGTGCGGTCTTCGACGCGCGCCACGTCAGTCGGATCGGAGAGCGCCAGATAAGAATTGGGCCGCCGTTTTTCGTTGAGTTTTTTAAAGGTGCCGGCAACAACCAATTCGGCACACAGGCGTTGGTATTCTGCGTCCGAGCCATCGCACCAATAGATGCGGTCAGGCTTGGTGAGCGCAGCAATTTCTGCTACCCAGTTCAGCAATTTGCGGTTGCTGGTGGGCGCGCCGTTCATCTGGACGGGCTTGGTCTGCGGAATGGGATGAGCTTGCGCATGCATGTCGATTTCTCCGGGAAAGCGCCATTGAAATGGCTTGAAATGCGATCACTGCGGCACGTCGCATTTTCGGAATTTGGTGGCGCGTCATTATCCCACATCAACTGCGACAGAGAGACGTAAACAAGCGGTCACATTACTCTGATAAGGGTTACAGCGATTGTTGTCCGTAGGTTTGGAATTTATCAATCACGACACGCATTTCTGCATCACTCAGTAGTACAGGTTCACCTATTTGCAGTGCCTGCCAGAACATGCGGGCCAGTGTCTCGACCTCCACGGCCAGTGCGAGTGCCTTTTGCAGCGATTCCCCGCAGGCGATCATGCCGTGGTGTGACATCAGACACGCCTTTCGTTCCCGCAGTGCAACAATCACGTGATCAGACAACGCCTGGGTACCGAAGGTTGCATAGGGTGCACAGCGGATATCGCTGCCCCCTGCAACGGCGACCATATAGTGGAATGGCGGGATGCCGCGATCCATGCAGGCCAGTGTGGTGGCGTAAGGTGCGTGCGTATGCACGATGGCGTTGACGCGATCCGCACCCGAGGCATAAATATCACGATGGAAGCGCCATTCGGAAGAAGGCAGTACTACCCCCTGGTGGTCGCCGTCCATGTTCATTGCGACAATTTGTTCCGGTCGTGTTTCTTCGTAAGGTATGCCGGTTGGTGTGATGAGAAAACCGTCTTCGGTGCGTGCGCTGACGTTGCCAGCCTTGCCCTGATTGATGCCGAGTTCGTTCATGCGCAGCGTGGTGCGGATGATCTCGTTGCGCAGTGTTTTGTGGGGGACGTGATCCAGATTCAGGAATGACATGGCGATTGACTTGTTATGGCGAAAAGGCAGAAGCCAGTTCTGCGGGCGCAAATACGCCCCGCTCGGTGATGATACCGGTGACGAGACGCGATGGTGTCACGTCAAATCCTGGATTTGATACCGGCGTTTTATGGTCAAGAATGAGCACTGGCGCGCATTCTGGCGGCATTTTGTCCTGTAAGCCAATAATGGTGCGGACCTCTGCTTCAGAACGTTGCTCGATTTCAATTTGCGCGTGAGCGTCTGTCAGCGCCAGGTCGATGGTTGAATTGGGTAGTGCGGCATAAAATGGAATGCCATTGTCGTGTGCCGC
>JAJAYN010000077.1 GCA_026786225.1 Burkholderiales bacterium
ACGTTACAGTCACCGGGCCGATGGAAGGCTTCACCACATCGTCAATGAACAGCACGCAACAAAGCTCGGCTTTCAAGGACGATATTTCCGACGAAGAAATCCAGAGGGCAATTCTGGAAATCCAGGAAGCGATCAAGAAAGCGCCGAAGTAAATCCCGGCGATCAATTTTTACACCCCACGGAAATCCATGTCACGTTCATTCAATCGTACTGCCGATCAGCTGCGGCCTGTAGTCATCACCCGCCACTACACCAAGCACGCAGAAGGCTCAGTGCTCATTGCCATGGGCGACACCAAGGTGCTCTGCACCGCCAGCATTGAAGAGCGCGTACCGCCGCACAAGAAGGGCTCGGGCGAAGGCTGGGTAACGGCAGAATATGGCATGCTGCCGCGCTCAACCAACACGCGCTCGGATCGCGAAGCCGCGCGCGGCAAACAAAGTGGTCGCACCCAGGAAATCCAGCGCCTAATTGGTCGCTCTCTGCGTTGCGTGGTCGATTTGAAAAAACTGGGCGAACGCCAGATCACGCTCGATTGCGATGTATTGCAAGCCGACGGCGGAACCCGTTGTGCGTCGATTACCGGCGCGTTTGTGGCGCTGCAAGATGCGGTAACGATCTTGATGGGCAAGGGCCTGATCAAGGAAACGCCGATAACCGATTTCATCGCCGCGATATCCGTCGGCATCGGTGCCGATGGGCCAATTCTGGATCTCGATTACATCGAGGACTCGACCGGCGAGACGGACATGAACGTGGTGATGACGGGCACCGGGAAATTTGTGGAAATTCAGGGGACAGCGGAGGGCGTGCCATTTTCCCGGTCGGATATGGATGCGCTGGTGCGGTTGGCGGAGAGCGGGATTTCGACGCTGATTGGTGAGCAGAAGAAGGCCTTGGGAACGTAAAGCTGAACGCTGCTGGCAAACCTCGTGCCGCAAATTTTATCCGGCGCACGCGATGAGCGTATGGCCTGATTCTGCCGAAGCGCTTTGGCGCAAATTTCGAGCCAAAGTCATGTAGAACGAGTAAGGGCGCGCCATTCCGGGTAAATAATACGTGCGAAGCCGCGCCAGTGCTTGATCTTGTGATTTTATAGCGATTGGCACCTACCACTACTTGATGAACTTGAGGGCGCGTCCGAGCGCGATCATCCCTGCAAAAAAGGCGACGCTCATCACCATTCCCAGAAAAACAGTCGCGAGCGCCTGGGGAATGCCGGACAAGCCCAGCGACGACGTACCCCACCAGGCGAGAAAAGTACCCGGAATGGCGGCACTGAAAATAGCAATAACGGATAGCAGATAGGATTTCATGTCTTTGGTTGTCACTTGCGTATGAACGTATCCACGACTGCCGTGGTTGACTTTGCCGCCTGACAATCGGTGTCGTTCAGTCATTGTTCGATCTGCATTTCCGGTGAAAGTTTATAAATTTGGTGCAAGCCAACGTTCAGACATCGCAATATCCCAGCCCTTGCGCTGCGCATAATCGGCTAGCTGGTCGCGGTCAATCTTGCCGACGGCGAAATACTGGGACTGCGGATGCGAAAAATAGAACCCTGAAACTGCTGCCGTTGGCCACATCGCGAACGATTCCGTCAATGTAATGCCAGCATTGTCTGGCGCGTTCAACAACGCAAACAGCGGCCCTTTCTCGGTGTGCTCCGGGCAGGCAGGATAGCCGGGCGCGGGACGTATCCCCATATATTTTTCGGCGATCATTTCACCGCTGTTCAATGCTTCATCTTTGGCATAGCCCCAGTATTCGCGCCGCACTTTCCAATGCAGGTGCTCGGCAAACGCTTCAGCCAGTCGATCCGCCAGCGCCTTGATCATGATGGCATTGTAGTCATCGTTGGCGACGGCATAGGCCTGCGCACGTTCCTCACAGCCGACACCCGCCGTGACGGCAAACGCGCCAATGTAATCGGCAAGGCCGCTTGATTTTGGCGCAACAAAATCTGACAGGCACTGGTTGGCGTTGCCCGGCGGCTTTTCGTTTTGCTGGCGCAGATGGTGGAAAGTTTGTGTGACCGTCGTGCGCTCGATGTCGGCGTAGGCTTCAATCGAATCGCCAACGCGATTGGCTGGCCAGAAGCCGACGACACCGTTCGCAGTCAACCACTTTTCTGCCACGATCTGTTTCAGCATGATTTGGGCATTTGCAAACACTTCGCGGGCTGCCTCGCCCACAGTAGCGTCCTCCAGAATCTGCGGATATGTTCCCCACAAATCCCATGTTTGAAAGAATGGACCCCAATCGATAAAGGGCACCAACTCTTCGAGTGGATAGTTCGACAGTGCCTTGGTGCCGACGAACGACGGCGCCGGCGGCTGATAATTTGACCAGTCAATTTTGGCCGCGTTATTGCGTGCGGCGGCGAGCGTGACGAGCTTCACGCCCTTTTTATTTGCGTGTTGCTCGCGCACCTTCACGTAATCTGCGCGCACGCCCGCCACGTAGTTTTCCTTGAGGTCATCGGACAGGAGATTGCTGCAAACGCCCACCGCGCGCGACGCATCCGGCACCCATATAATCGGGCCGTGATAGAAAGGCTCGATTTTCACGGCGGTGTGTGTGCGCGACGTCGTCGCACCGCCGATCAGCAATGGAATTTTGAAACCGAGGCGCTCCATTTCCTTGGCCACATGGCTCATCTCTTCCAGCGAAGGCGTGATCAATCCGGACAGCCCGATGATGTCGGCTTTCTCTTTGATGGCAGCATCGAGAATCCGCTCGCACGACACCATCACGCCAAGATCAACGACATCGTAGTTATTGCACTGCATGACCACGCCGACGATATTCTTGCCGATGTCGTGCACGTCGCCCTTCACAGTCGCCATCACGACTTTGCCCTTGGCTTTTGAATTCTCCGAGCCCATCAGGCGCTTTTCTTCTTCGATGAACGGGATCAGATGCGCGACTGCCTGCTTCATCACGCGCGCCGATTTCACCACCTGCGGCAGGAACATCTTGCCGGCGCCAAACAGGTCCCCGACCACGCCCATGCCGTCCATCAACGGGCCTTCGATCACGTTGATGGGACGGCCCCCAGCCGCCTTTATCTGCAAGCGTGATTCCTCGGTATCGACGACGATGTATTCGGTGATGCCGCGCACCAGCGCGTGCGTAAGCCGCTTGCCGACCGGCTCATTGCGCCACGCCAGATCTTCAATCTGCTCCTTCTTTTGACCCTTGAAGCGGTCTGCAAATTCAACCAGACGCTCGGTCGCGTCATTACGGCGATTGAACAGCACGTCTTCAACGCATTCGAGCAACTCTTTCGGAATGTCGTCATACACACCCAGCTGGCCCGCATTGACGATACCCATCGTCATGCCGACTTTACCGACGTGATACAGGAACGCGGTGTGGATCGCTTCGCGCACCGGGTCATTACCGCGGAATGAGAACGATACGTTTGACACGCCGCCACTTACCTTTGCATACGGCAGATTCTTGCGTATCCATTCAGTCGCGCGAATGAAGTCCATGCCGTAGTTGGCGTGTTCTTCAATACCGGTGGCGACAGCAAAAATATTTGGGTCGAAGATGATGTCCTCAGGCGGGAAACCGACTTCCTCGGTCAGAATTTTGTATGAGCGCGCGCAGATTTCAATCTTGCGCTCATAGCTGTCCGCCTGGCCCTTTTCGTCGAAGGCCATCACGATGGCGGCAGCCCCATAGCGGCGACAGAGTTTTGCATGTTTGATGAACTCCGGAATGCCTTCCTTCATCGAGATCGAATTGACGATGGCCTTGCCCTGCACACATTTGAGGCCCGCCTCAATCACACTCCACTTCGAGCTATCGATCATGATCGGCACCCGCGAAATGTCAGGCTCGCTCCCGATCAGGTTCATGAACTTGGTCATGGCCGCCTGCGAGTCGAGCATCGCTTCGTCCATGTTGATGTCAATCACCTGCGCGCCGCTTTCGACTTGCTGACGGGCAACGGCGAGCGCGGCATCGTAATCGCCATTCAGGATCAGCTTCGCAAATGCGCGCGAACCGGTCACATTGGTCCGCTCACCGACGTTCACGAACAATGAGTCATTGCCGATATTGACCGGCTCCAGACCGGACAGCCGCAAGCGCTTCTCGACTTCCGGTACGACACGTGGCGCGATGGGTGCGACGATTTCAGCGATGGCTTTGATATGCGCAGGTGTCGTACCGCAACAACCGCCGGTGACATTGAGCCAGCCGCTGGTTGCCCACTCGCGAATGAACGCCGCCGTTTCGGACGGCAGCTCATCATATTCAGCCATCGCGTTGGGCAGCCCCGCATTCGGGTGCGCCGAGACGCGACAATCAGCAATGCGCGCCAGCTCTTCGATATGCGGACGCAACTCCTTTGCGCCCAGCGCGCAGTTGAAGCCAATTGAAATCGGATTGGCGTGGCGTACCGAATTGTAAAAAGCCTCCACCACTTGTCCGGAAAGCGTGCGGCCGGATGCGTCGGTGATCGTGCCTGAAATCATGATCGGCGGGCGCAACTCTGGAGCAAGTTCGCGCGCATCAAACTCTTCTTCGATGGCAAAGATGGCCGCTTTGCTGTTGAGCGTGTCGAAAATAGTTTCAATCAGCAGGATATCGGCACCGCCATCGATCAATCCGCGTGTGGCTTCGCGGTAGGCGTCCTTCACTTCATCGAAATTCACAGCGCGGAACCCCGGGTCGTTCACATCCGGTGACAGCGACAGCGTCCGGTTCATCGGCCCCAGTACGCCCGCGACAAATCGTGGTTGCAGTGGTGTCGCCAGCGTCTGTGCATCGGCGACTTCGCGCGCCAGCCTGGCACCCTCGAAATTCAACTCATAGGCCAGCGATTCCATGTGGTAATCCGCCATGGAAACGGTGGTGGAATTGAAGGTATTGGTCTCGAGAATGTCTGCGCCCGCCGCCAGATATTGGCCGTGTATTTCGCGGATCACCTGTGGCCGCGTTAACGTCAACAAATCGTTGTTGCCGCGCAGATCACTCTTCCACGAGGCGAAACGGTCACCCCGGTACTCGGACTCGGTCAAGCGGTAGCGCTGAATCATGGTGCCCATCGCACCGTCGAGCACGAGAATGCGTTGCGCCAGCGCGTTCATCAATGCACGGGTACGTGCCGGGCGGGTTGACGGTGGGTGAGAATGATCCATAGGGTGACGACTTCCTGTTAAAGGTTTGCATCGCGACTCGACATCTCGTATTGGTAAAATCGGATGCATCGAATGGATGCCCAAAACAAAAAAACCTGTCCGCCAATCGCCTTTGGCAAACAGGTTTTTCGATCTGCAAAAAATCACTGTTTCGCTTTAGCCGTATTCGGGATCTTTCGAACCCCGCGCCCGCAAAGTGAAGCAAATCGGCGCAAATCGTATTTTACGCCTGTTCAGGCATTTTTGGCATTGGCGTCCAGCCAATCAAGCGCCAATGCCGCCAACGATTTCACACCAACTTTCAAACCGCTTTCATCAACATAGAAGCGTGGGCTGTGGTTGGAGGGGGCGTGCTTGCAATCCTGATCGCGCGGCGTGCAACCGATGAAGAAAAACACGCCGGGTACTTCCTGCTGGTAAAAGGCGAAATCCTCGGCGCCGCAAGTTTTGGGGCAAACGCCCACGCTGGCTTCGGTCGCGATACGTCTTAACACGGGTACTGCCCAATTTGTGAGTGATTCGTCATTAACCGTCACCGGGTAGCCCTTAGCGATATGAACGTGTGCCTTGGCCCCACCGGACTCGGCGATCATGGTCGTGATCTTTTCAACGAATTGGTGAATTTCCTCGCGATGTTTTTCGTCAAAGGTGCGAATCGTGCCTTCCATCTTCGCTTCATCAGGAATGATATTGGAGCGATTGCCTGCCTGGAATGACCCAACTGTGACCACCGAGGGCTCTTCGGTGAGATTCATTTTTCGCGAGACGATGGTCTGCAACCCGAGCACCACCTGCGAACCGACCACGATGGGATCCACTCCGCTCCAGGGTTGCGCGCCGTGGGTCTGGTTACCGCGAATAAATATGCGAAATTGGTCGGCACTGGCCATGAGCGGGCCAACGCGATAGCCGATGGTATTGGTGTGCATTTTTGAGGTGATGTGCAGGCCAAAGATTGCCTCGACCTTCGGGTTTTGCATGCAGCCTTGTTCGATCATCAACTTTGCGCCGCCCTCTTCGCCGATCGGGGGCATTTCTTCAGCGGGCTGAAAAATGAATTTCACCGTACCGTGAATGTCATCGCGCATTTGCGAGAGCATTTCGGCCACGCCCATCAGGATAGCCACGTGGGTATCGTGCCCGCAGGCATGCATCACGCCCGCCTCGGCACCGTTCCAGATAGTGCGCACCACGCTTTTGAATGGCACATCGGTCTCTTCGATGACTGGTAGGCCGTCCATGTCGGCACGCAGCGCCACACATGGCCCGGGCTTCGCCCCCTTCAATACGCCAACGACGCCGGTATAAGCGACATTCTCTTTGACGTCATCGAAGCCGAGTTTCCGTAGATGCTCTGCAACGAGTTTTCCGGTACGAAATTCACGATTACCCAACTCAGGATTGGCGTGCAAGTCGCGCCGCCAGGCGATCACCTGATCATTCAAGCGATCTGCGTGTTGCGAAATGGCGGAATCTCGCGCCAGAAAAGCATCCGGGGCATTCGTGTTTTGCGCTCCTTGGGGTGTGGCTAATTATCGCACCGCGTACGTGAGCCGCCACGGCTGCACGTGGCGGGTCGCTATAATTTAATGAGGTAAACCCCCGGCTTTGCCGGGGGTCTCCTCAAGGTTTGACCTTTACGACGGTCACTGTGAATCTCAAGTCTCGACCAAGAGACAGGAGATTTACCGATGAAAGAATATCAGAGCCTGAGCCATAGCAGGTGGGACTGCAAATATCATGTCGTGTTCATACCCAAGAGGCGAAAGAAGCAGATATTTGGCGCGTTAAGAAAGCATTTGCCGGAGATTTTTCGGGAGTTGGCGCATCACAAAGAATCGAAGATTGTAGAGGGACACCTGATGCCGGATCACGTGCACATGTGCATCAGCATTCCGCCGAAGTATGCGGTGTCGAATGTTGTGGGGTATCTGAAAGGAAAGAGTGCGATCACGATTGCGCGGAATTTTGGTGGCCGGAAACGAAATTTCACTGGCGAGGTATTCTGGGCGAGGGGATATTTTGTTTCGACGGTCGGATTGGATGAAGAAATGGTGAGGTCCTACATTCGCAATCAGGAGCAGGACGACGAACGCTATGATCAGATGAAGCTGGAACTATGAACAGCCGCCGCGGGCGGCTCACGAC
>JAJAYN010000078.1 GCA_026786225.1 Burkholderiales bacterium
GGGCTCTATCTTACCGAGGCGTGGTACTGGGACATGAACGATGAGAATCGTGCGTTTGCAAAACGCTTTGAGGCGCGCAATAACGGCAAGAAGCCCAACATGAATCAGGTCGGCGTTTATTCTTCGACCGCGCATTACCTGAAAGCCGTGCAAGCCGCCGGGTCCGACGACACGGCAGCCGTCATGAAGAAAATGCAGGACACACCGATCAATGATGTGTTCGCGAAAAACGGCACCTTGCGCGCGGACGGCCGTATGATTCACGACATGCATTTATTCCTCGTCAAAACCCCGGCGGAGTCCAAAGGCCCCTGGGATTACTACTCGTTCAAAGGCACCGTAAAGGGCGAAGAGGCTTTTCAATCGCTGGAGAAATCGCAGTGCCCGCAGTTCAAGAAAAGCTGATATTTCTTCTTTAACGTGATCGGACCAGTGGCGTGCGTGGTGGTGTAATAACGCGCCGCTGGTCCACAACACATTCATGACCGAAATATTCGGCGTTCCTGTTCAAGCGTTGATGGGCCAGCTCACAATCGGGCTGGTCAACGGCTGCTTCTATGCCTTGCTGTCGCTGGGCCTGGCTGTCATCTTTGGCATGCTCAACGTCGTCAATTTTGCCCACGGCGCCCTCTACATGGTGGGTGCTTTTTTTTCGTGGATGTTGCTCAATTATTTTGGAATCAATTATTGGTTTGCGCTGATATTGGCGCCCCTTGGTGTCGCTGTCATCGGCGTCATTATCGAAAAGACCATGCTGCGCTGGCTCTACCAACTGGATCATCTTTACGGCCTGTTGCTGACATTCGGCCTGGCACTCATTATGGAAGGCATCTTCCGCCATCACTATGGTTCATCCGGACAGCCGTATGACCTTCCGGATATTTTCAAAGGTGCGTTTGACCTTGGCTTTATGTTTCTACCCAAATATCGCGCCTGGGTGGTGGTGTTGTCGATCTTCGTCTGTCTGGCAACCTGGTATGTGATCGAGAAAACCAAGCTTGGCGGCTACCTTCGTGCCGGCACAGAGAATCCGAAATTGGTGCAGTCCTTTGGCATCAACGTGCCGCTCATGGTGACACTCACTTACGCGTTCGGTGTGGGCCTCGCGGGTCTGGCCGGCGTCATGGCAGCACCGATTTATCTGGTCAACCCCACGATGGGTTCCGGCATCATCATCATCGTATTCGCGGTAGTCGTCATCGGCGGCATGGGTTCCATTCTTGGCTCCATCATCACCGGCCTGGCTCTTGGCTTGATTGAGGGGCTCACGAAAGTGTTTTATCCGGAAGCGTCATCAACGGTGGTATTCATCATCATGGCGATTGTGCTGCTGATTCGTCCCGCAGGATTATTTGGGCGGGAGAAGTGATGAACAACAAGATCGCGATCATGTATTTGGTCCTGTTTGTCTTGGCGTGCGTCGCGCCATTTGTCGGCTATCCCCTGTTCCTCATGAAGTGCCTATGCTTTGCGCTATTTGCCTGTGCCTTCAACTTGCTCGTCGGCTTTACCGGGCTATTGTCGTTTGGCCACGCCATGTTTTTCGGGTTCGCGGCGTATGCCTGTGGCCATGCCGCAAAAGTGTGGGGCTGGACGCCGGAAGTCGCGATCCTGTTTGGCACCGCCTCGGCAGGACTGATGGGCCTCGTAGTCGGTTGGCTGGCGGTACGCCGTCAGGGTATTTATTTCGCGATGGTCACGTTGGCCCTGTCACAAATGGTCTATTTCATTTGCGTCCAGGCACCGTTCACCTACGCCGAAGACGGTATTCAGAGTATCCCCCGAGGCAGTTTTCTTGGCATTATCGACCTCAAGAACGACACCGTGATGTACTACTTTGTGCTGGCAATTTTTGCCGGCGCGTTCTGGCTTATTCACCGCGTCATTCACTCGCCGTTCGGTCAGGTGCTGAAATCGATCCGCGAAAATGAACCGCGCGCGATATCGCTAGGCTACGACGTCGACAAGTACAAACTCATGGCCTTTGTCCTGTCGGCAGCACTAGCCGGATTGGCGGGCGCGACCAAGTCGCTGTCGCTCGGCCTGGCCACCCTCACCGACGTCAGTTGGCAGATGTCCGGTGAAGTCGTCCTGATGACGCTATTGGGCGGAATGGGCACCATCCTCGGGCCGGTAGTCGGCGCCAGCATCATCATTGCCATCCAGAATTATCTCTCCGGTTTTGGCTCCTGGGTGACGATCATCATGGGCGTCACCTTCGTGGTCTGCGTATTGTTGTTTCGCCGTGGCATTGTGGGCGAGATCGAGCATCGGCTGGGCAAGTCGTCGTCCAAATAGCTGGATCAAATTGAGAGCTTCTCGAAACTCAGAGAATTCGTCATTCCAGCGTAGGCTGGAATCCAGTCCTTCGTAATTTCAAGAACTTGGACGGACTGGGTCCCAGCCCGGCGCAACCCTTGAGGTTGTACGCTGGGACGACGGGGTTTTGAGAGGCCTCAGATTATGTAGAACGCCATTTGGTGGGGGTTTGCGGCCAGTTTTGGTTGCAGAGGCCCGCCAATGCTGGAGCGCAGTGAGTTTTGGTTTTTACTGATCTTGCCAGACTATTGATCTGGCGATTAAATGCGTTGATTCCGCTACGAGCGACGCGCTCTCCCCC
>JAJAYN010000079.1 GCA_026786225.1 Burkholderiales bacterium
CACCATGTCAAGGTGGTGCTCTAACCAGCTGAGCTACGTGCCTGCCGCAATTCGGCAAGTCACTATTTTAGCCGATTGCCGCCCTGTAAGGCAAAGTTGTGCAGAGTGCGTAGTTAGCATGCAGCGGACGGAGTGCTGTACCCATGCTGCAATAGCGCGGAAGCCCATAGATTCGGCTGTTGCAAGCTGCCATAAACGTTGGACATCCGGATGAAAGTCAAGTGAGTTGCGGCATTTGCATTGATTTGTTAACACAGCCAAATGCCAGTTCGCACCGCTAAGGCCCTCCCGCTTGACAAAAAAACTAGCATCTGCGCGCCTTTTCAGGGGAAAACGTCCTGCGAAGGCCGCCAAATGGCGATGTACAACAATTACTTTACCGGCGCCTGACTGTTTCAACGCCGCGCACGTCACTCACTGCGCGTAGCACCCGCTGCAAATGCTCGGCCAGTCTTACTTCGACCGTAAAGCGCATCGACGCTCGATTGCCCCGCGATTGGGTATTGACCCCGACCACATTCACGCGCTCATGGGAAAGTGCCTCGGACACATCTCGCAATAAGCCTTGTCTGTCTTCGGCTTCCAATTCGAAATCAGCGAGGAATGGCTGTTCGCCGGTATTGCCCCATTCCGCAGGCATCAGGCGTTCCTTTTGCTCAGGATTCAGTGACGTGATGTTCACGCAATCCACACGATGCACAGTCACGCCGCGCGTTTTAGTTACGAAACCTATGATCGGGTCCGGAGGGACTGGCTTACAACACTTGGCGACCATGGTCGCAATATTATTGACCCCGAGCACCACGACGCCACTGGATGCATTTGACGTTGCATGCGAAACGTTAGCTGCCAATACCGGCAGATTGTTGGTTTCGATCGCCACGACTGATTTAGGCACAGGTAGTTCACGCAACTCGCGAATAGCGACTTCGATCTGGTGCGATGTAATCTCGTTTCGACCAATTGCCGCGAGACATTCGTCCAATTCTTTGTGTCCCAAAGCGACCGTGACTTTCTCCAGCGCCAATGCAGTGGCGCCCGCCCGCGCCAATTCACGCTCCACCGCTTGACGCCCATGCGCGACATCGACTTCAAAATACTCTTGTCGAAACCACGCACGTACTTTGGCCAGCGCCCGATGACTCGACAAAAACCCCAGTTGTGGATTGATCCAATCGCGTGAAGGACCACCAATTTTTGCGGCTAGAATCTCGACCCGTTGTGCGTTTTGCAGTTTCGTATTTAGGGGCACGATTTGGCCGTCCAGTTTGGCCCCTCGGCAGCGGTGCCCCAAGTCGGTGTGTACGTGATACGCGAAATCAACCGGGGTAGACCCCGTGGGCAAATCGACCACTTTGCCCTGTGGCGTAAATACATAAATCGTGTCGTTGAACAGCCCTTGTTTGATTTGTTCCGAAAAACCGACCTGATCAACCAATTCGCGCTTCCACTCGAGAACCTGCCGCAGCCAGGCAATCTTCGATTCAAACTTCTTGTCTGCTGCCGTTTTGTGACCAGTACCTTCCTTGTAACGCCAATGCGCCGCGACGCCATGTTCGGACGCAATATGCATCTCACGTGTGCGAATCTGGACTTCAAGCGTTTTCTCTTCCGGCCCTATAACAGCCGTGTGCAAAGACTGGTAGTTATTCGCTTTGGGTTGCGCAATATAGTCGTCGAACTCCCCCTGAATCGGCTGCCAGATATCGTGCGCCAAACCCAACACCGCATAACAATTTTCAACCGTATCGACCAGCACACGAATGGCGCGAATGTCGTAAAGCCTTTCAAACGCGACATTCTTCGATTGCATCTTGCGATGAATCGAAAAAATATGTTTGGGCCGTCCGGCGAGTTCGCCTTGAATGCCGAGCTTGTCCATTTCTTCGCGCAGCAATCCGAGCACACGGTCAATGTAGGCCTCGCGCTCGGTGCGCTTGCCATCAAGAAGCGAGGCAATTCGCTTGTACAGTTCTGGCTCAAGGTAGCGAAAACTGAAGTCTTCCAGTTCCCACTTGATTTGGAAAACACCGAGTCGATTTGCCAGCGGTGCGAACAGGTCCCTGGTTTGCTGGGCAGCCGCGCGGCGTACAACATCATCGGCCTTGGTAATCGAGCGCATGTACGTCACACGCTCGGCAAGCTTGATAAGTACGACGCGCACATCGTCGGCCAGGGCCAGGAGCATCTTGCGGAGTGTTTCCAATCCAGTATTACCTGCGGCACTGCCGGATTGCGCCGAGATAGCGTCGATACGCCCCGCCCTCAAAACACCATTGACCAAGTCCCATACGTCCGCGCCGAATGCCTCGGACACAATGACCGAATCAATCGCATTGCGCGGAATACTCGCAGCAATCAAAGACGCGGCACAGGTCTCGTCGTCAGCATCAATATTCAACAATACCGTGACGATCTCCAATGCGTTGGCGAGACGCTGATGGCGAACGTCAAGCGAGCTGGCCTCGGCTGCAGCACTTACGAATTCGAGCGCACGAGTGGAGAGCGAGCGGTTGGCAAGCAACTGCCGGACGATAAATACGGAGGCTGTTTCGTGGGAATTCTGGATCAGCATAGCCGGCATTTTATGCGATGCGACTTCCCGCCATGGCGCGTCGCCCGGAAAAAAAGGTATATTCAGGCATGACGGTTGCTTGATCTACCCGTCTCAATTTTGCGCGTTGCTAACCGTGGCTGGTATGCGGCCTCCTTAAAGCCACACTAAAACTCATGGCGCTAAAACCCTTTTACAACGAGATGTATGCCGCCGACGGTAGCGTTCGTCCACAATATGCTGGATTTGCCGATTGGCTAAGTAAGACACCGCCTGAGAAAATTGCGCAGAATCGTGAAGCCGCCGACTTAATGTTCCATCGCGTCGGTATCACATTTGCTGTTTATGGGGAGACCACCGGCACTGAGCGCTTGATACCCTTTGATATCGTGCCGCACGTCATACCCGGCAAAAAATGGGAAGAAGTGGCGCGGGGACTGACACAGCGCATTACCGCGCTCAATGCTTTCTTGCACGATATTTACCACGAGCAGAAAATTTTGAAAGCGGGCAAAGTCCCCGCGGACAAAGTGCTCGAAAATAGCCAATTTCGCCGCGAAATGATGCATGTAAACGTGCCGGGCGGAATTTATGCACACGTCGCGGGCATTGATTTAGTGAAAGACACGGACGGCGAGTATTACGTGCTCGAAGACAATCTCCGTACGCCTTCAGGCGTTTCCTATCTGCTGGAAAATCGCAAGATGATGATGCGACTTTTCCCGGAACTCTTCGCAGCACAAACCATCCGCCCCGTCGATCACTATCCGGACATGCTCCTCGAGACGTTGCGCAATGCAGCGCCAGTCGGCGTTGACAGTCCCACCATCGTACTAATGACGCCGGGCAACTTTAACTCAGCCTATTTTGAACATGCGTTCCTGGCGCAACAGATGGGCATCGAACTGGTCGAGGGTATCGACCTGTTTGTCCAAGACAACACGGTTTTTATGCGCACCACCCAAGGTCCGCAAAAAGTCGATGTCATTTACCGTCGTATCGACGACGACTTTATCGACCCGCTTGCATTTCGACCTGACTCCATGCTCGGCGTCCCCGGACTCATGAACGCATATCGAGCCGGGCGCGTCACGCTGGCTAACGCAGTTGGTACTGGGATAGCGGACGACAAATCACTTTATCCCTATGTACCTGAAATGATCCGTTTCTACCTGGGTGAGGAACCAATACTAAAGAATGTTCACACCTACATCCTGACCAACAAAGCGGACCTCGACTTCGTGATTGCAAACATGGCGGATCTCGTTATCAAGGAAACGCAAGGGTCCGGTGGCTATGGAATGCTGGTCGGGCCAATGTCAACCAAGGAAGAACGCGAACGCTACAAGCGTCGCGTGCTGGATGCGCCTGAGCGCTTTATCGCCCAGCCGACATTGTCTCTTTCAACCTGCCCTACATTTATCGGCAAGGGGCTGGTGCCGCGTCATATCGATTTGCGCCCTTACATTCTGTCAGGCAAGTCGGTCAATTTTGTACCCGGCGGCTTGACACGTGTTGCACTCCGCGAAGGTTCGCTCGTCGTCAATTCATCACAGGGCGGCGGCGTCAAAGATACCTGGGTGGTGGACTAGCATGCTAAGCCGAACCGCTTCAATGCTTTACTGGATGTCGCGCAACGTTGAACGCGCCGAGAACACTGCGCGTATTCTGGACGTCGCCTATCGCATGTCACTGCTGACCAAAGATGCTGATTTGCAAGATCAGGAATGGTTTGCACCGCTCAATATAACGGGTTCGTTATTTCCGTTCAGTGGCCGCCACTCGATAGTCTGCGCCAAGGAGGTTTTGCACTTCATGGCGCTTGACGCGGAAAATCCTTCGTCAATATACAACTGCGCCAAGCAGGCCCGTGAAAATGCGCGCGCCGTAAGGGGGTCAATCACCAGCGAAATGTGGGAAGTGCTCAATGCCACGTGGCTGGAAATGCAGAATATGGACGAAGATCGTTTGTATGCGCGTGGCATCTCCACTTTTTTTGAATGGGTGAAAGAACGTTCGCATCTTTTTCGCGGCGTTACGTTCGGCACGATGCGCCGCGATGAAGCGTTTCAGTTCCATCGCCTTGGTACCTACATGGAGCGCGCCGACAATACCGCGCGAATGCTGGACGTGAAATATCATGTTCTCCTGCCCAGCGTCGATGATGTTGGTGGCGCTGTCGATTATTACCAATGGTCTGCCGTTTTACGTTCGGTTTCCGCTTATGAATCTTATCGAAAGGTTTATCGCGATTCGGTCACACCGGTACGCATTGCTGAGCTATTGATCCTCAGGGTAGACATTCCCAGATCGCTGCATTTCTGCATGCATGATGTTTACAAGATACTGTGCACTGTGCAAAACCGGTCATCGGCGGAAGCCACGCGACAGGCAGGCGAAATTTACGCCGCCATGCAATTTGGCCGTATCAGCAATATATTCAGCACGGGACTGCACGAGTATCTAACCGAGTTTCTGGAAGCCACGGACCGTCTGGGCGAAGAGATCAATCAATCCTTTTTCGCACCCGAAGTCATTGTTCCACATGAAGCTGAAAAGACATGATTTGCGTTTGGAGAAGTTGAAATGACTTATTGCGTCGCCCTGCGGCTCGACTCAGGGATGATTTTTGCGTCGGATTCGCGCACCAACGCAGGCGTGGACCATATCGCAACGTTTTGCAAGATGCGGGTCTACGAAAAGCCGGGGGATCGCGTCATCGTACTGTTGTCGAGCGGCAATTTGGCGATCACACAGGGTGTAATTAATATCCTTGACCGCCACCAAAAAGCGCCACAAGGCGAGGACACGATCTGGACGGTCAGCTCAATGTTTGATGTCGCGGCACTTGCCGGCGATGCGTTGCGCGAGATGCAGCAACGCGACGGGAAGATGCTCATGCAGAGTGGCATTGAGGCATCCGCAAACATCATCGTCGGCGGACAAATCATGGGCGAAGATGAGCGGCTTTTTCACATCTATTCACAAGGTAATTTCATTGAAGCGTCTGATGAAACGCCATATTTTCAGTTGGGCGAGGCAAAGTACGGCAAACCGATTCTGGATCGGGTACTGACGCCGGGTACGCCACAAAAGGAAGCTGCCAAATGCGTGCTCATCTCTTTCGATTCAACGATCAAGTCCAATATATCCGTGGGACTACCGATCGATATGCTGTGGTATCCACGCGACTCGTTTCGCGTAGGGGTGCAGCAACGCTTACGCGAAGGCGATCCGTACTTTTCGATGCTTCGGCAGCGTTGGGGAGGCGGTTTGCGAAGGGTGTTTGGGGAATTGCCCGATCCCGACTGGATGGAATGATCATGCGGTGACAGACAGGGCGTGACCGTCGACGGCCGCTCGGTGGCAGTCATCCTTCACACCTCGACCGTCACCAGCCCCCCTGTCGCGCAACATGAGCTATAAAAATGACAATCAGAGTCGCACTGCACCACAAAACCCATTACAAGTTTGATCGCGCGATCAACCTCTCGCCGCATGAGGTTCGCCTGCGTCCCGCCGCGCACTGCCGGACGCCGATTGAAAGCTATTCACTCACCGTAAAACCAGAGAAACATTTCCTTAACTGGCAGCAGGACCCTTACGGCAATTGGCTCGCCCGCCTGGTGTTCCCGGAAAAAACGCGTGAGCTCTCCATCACGGTCGATCTCGTTGCGGAAATGACCGTAATCAATCCGTTCGACTTTTTTATCGAACAATACGCGGAGCAGTTCCCGTTTTCGTACACGCCGGAAAACAAGCGAGAGCTTGCCGCATATCTGGACGTCGATCCATCGGGACCACTGCTGCTGGCGTGGATTGAAAACGCGCGCAAAACAATCCTGAACAAACCGATTATCACCATCGACTTCATCATCGCGCTAAACACCCGCCTTCAGCACGATATCCAATATCTGATCCGCATGGAACCCGGCGTGCAGACGCCCGAGAAAACGCTAGATAGCGGCATGGGGTCGTGCCGGGATAGCGGTTGGCTGCTGGTGCAGATTCTTCGTCACTTCGGTATCGCCGCGCGATTTGCGTCGGGTTACCTGATCCAGCTCGTCGCCGATCAAAAGGGTCTCGATGGTCCCAGCGGCACCGACAAGGATTTCACCGACCTTCACGCCTGGGCCGAAGCTTACCTC
>JAJAYN010000080.1 GCA_026786225.1 Burkholderiales bacterium
AAACTGCGGCGCTATTTTTGTGTCGGCGCTTTCACAAAGGAGAACGCCTGACTGCCTTATTGCCTTGGAACGGTTTGGAGTACCTGTAAGGTTCCGCCAAAACGTCCATCTGTTCATCTTCACGCCACCCGGTGCTGCTGTCCGCTTCGCGGACGGTGCGCGCAAATCGTTTAGTATCGCTACTTGTTTGGGCGATAATCTTGAGACCAATTGGTGAAGAACTCGCCCAGCGGTGAGCAAAAACGACCGCCCGTTTTCCGTTTTGAACGGCGCTCCAACAGACACTGGCAGTAGGTTTTTCAAAACTGCGCGGGAAAGCGGATCGACTGCACAAAATGGTGATTGTTCGGGAGTTCGGTTCCAGCGGCTGTGCGAACTAAATTCACGGTAAAGCGAATAAAGTGGCTGCGCAGCGGGTCGGTGGAAACGGCGGACTCGCTTCTAAATCAACGAGATAAAAGTATATCCTAAGATGGCATCTGCGGGTAACAAATCGCCTTCCGACAGCGACAACCTTAGCGGCACCTCAACTGCGGGACAGTTCGCGGCGGCTAGTTTCGTCACCATCGACGAAGCGTCAGTCGGGCAGCGCGTAGACAATTTCCTGCTGACACTGTTGAAGGGGGTGCCCAAAAGTCATGTTTACCGTATCGTTCGTTCCGGCGAAGTTCGCGTAAACAAAGGGCGTGTGTCAGCCGACTATCGGTTGGTGGAGGGGGATCTTGTTCGAGTGCCGCCGGTGAAAACGGCGGAAAAAAAGGAGACCCCTAGTATTGGCGCGGCTTCACAGGCGTTTTCTGCTGGGAAGGCTCGCCCTGCCTTGAGTTTTCTATATGAAGATGACGCGCTTCTTGCAATCAACAAACCCGCAGGATTGGCGGTACATGGCGGCAGCGGGATCAGTTTTGGTGTGATCGAAGCGTTGCGTGCACTAAGGCCCGAGGCAAAATATCTGGAACTGGTGCACCGCATCGACCGCGAAACGTCGGGTGTGTTGCTGATCGCCAAAAAGCGTAGCGCGCTGACGGCATTGCACGCCAAGCTACGGGGCGATACCGCAGATCGCGTAGAAAAACACTATGCAGCGCTGGTAAAGGGCGCTTGGCCAGATGAACGTCGCCACGTTCGTGTGAAACTGGCCAAGTACGTGACTGATTCGGGTGAACGGCGCGTCTCCGTCGATGAAGAAGACGGCCAGGAATCGCACACCATCGTCACGCGCCAGGAAATCCTGCCGGGCGCGACCTTGCTGGATTGCGAAATCAGAACTGGACGCACCCACCAAATTCGCGTTCATCTGGCGCATCTCGGGTTTCCGATCATTGGTGATGACAAGTACGGTGATTTCACGCTGAACAAATATGTTGCAGCGGCGAAACACGGTGGCCTTAAAAGGATGTTCTTGCACGCACGGCTGATGGCATTTGCGCATCCGATTGGTGGCGAGAAGCTCGTCATCGAGGCGCCACTTTCGATGGACTTGACGCATTACCTCGCGCATATTCGAAATGGATAACGGCATGACCACGCTTGAAGATAGAGGTCCCCAACGCTACGACCTGATCGTATTTGACTGGGATGGCACCATCATGGATTCAACCGGGCTTATCGCTGAGTGCATCCAACTGGCGGCGACGGATCGTGGCCTGTCAGTCCCTTCTCTAGACGAGGCGAAGTCCATTATTGGGCTCGGTATTCATGAATCGACCCGCAGATTGTTCCCCGCGCTGGATCATGTCGGGCAAACTGCGTTTGCCGCTGCCTATCGACACCACTTTGTCTGTCGCGATCACGAAGCGCCGCTCTATGAAGGGATCCGCGAATTGCTCGTCGATATCAATCAGCCCGAGAGGTTTCTGGCTGTTGCGACGGGTAAGCCGCGCGCGGGACTGGAACGCGCATTCACGCATACCGGCCTTAAGTCTGCGTTTCATTTCTCGCGGTGCGCAGATGAAGGGTTTGCCAAACCGCATCCGGACATGCTTTTGAGGTTGATGGATATTGCTGCAGTGGGGCCCGATCGGACGTTGATGATAGGTGATACCGTGCATGATCTCGACCTTGCGGCCAACGCCGGCGTTGCAGCAGTAGCGGTTACCTACGGCGCGCACTCTGCCGAATTGCTGGCCTCGCGACCGTCACTATGCAGAGTCGGAACCGTCAACGAGTTGAACACATGGCTGAAACTGAGCGCGTAATATGCCGCGTGGACGAACTCAAGGACGGTGGCCTCGCTGTGAAGTTCGTGGTCTCGCAAAGCGAACCTGCACGTGACCTGCCGTGCTTCGCTATTGCGTTTGATGGCGCCGTATATGCCTACGTAAATTCATGTCCTCACCGCGGCACCGAACTCGACTGGCAGGCCGGGGAAGTGTTCGAGGAAACTGGCTTATACTTGGTTTGCGCTACCCACGGTGCGCTGTTCGTGCCGAATAGCGGGCTGTGTGTGGACGGTCCTTGTCACGGTGCGCGCTTGCGGCCGGTGGCAATCAATATAGTAGGCAACGACGTTGTGCTTTCGGGCCACAGCAGCGACATTGGCAACCACACGGCAATGAAAACGTGAGTCATGAACGAGAATAGCCAGCAAGTGCCAGGGTCCAATCCTGCGACGTGGGAGCGTAGCGTGCTCGAGAAGCTGGCTTTTGAAGCGCTTGCCGAACAACGCCGTTCGCGTCGCTGGAAAGTCGGGCTCGGTATCGCTTGGTTGGTTTTTCTGTTTCTGCTGCTGTTCGCGATGCTGGGATGGATTGGCGGCAAGCGCGAAGGCTCATCCCTTGAAAAACATACTGCGCTGGTAGAGTTGAAAGGCGTTATCTCAAGCGATTCAAAAGCTTCTGCAGACAAAATCATCGGCGCTCTGCAGCACGCGTTCAAAGATAAAAATACCCAGGGTGTGGTCCTTCGCATAAACAGCCCCGGCGGTAGCCCCGTGCAGGCCGGCTATATCAATGATGAAATCAGGCGTTTGCGAGCAAAGCACAAGGAGATTCCGCTTTACGTCGTTGTGCAGGACGTTTGCGCCTCCGGCGGATACTATGTGGCGGCCGCAGCAGATAAAATATTTGTCGATAAGGCATCGATCGTTGGTTCTATTGGCGTCTTGATGGATGGCTTCGGCTTCACAGGGGCCATGGAAAAACTTGGCGTCGAGCGGCGACTCGTCACTGCTGGCGAGAACAAGGGTTTTCTCGATCCGTTTTCGGCGGCTAATCCCGAACAGCAGAAATATGCGAAACAGATGGTTGACGAAATTCATCAGCAGTTCATCAAGACGGTAAAGGAAGGGCGCGGTAAGCGCCTGAAGGAGACGCCGGAAATGTTTTCCGGACTGGTATGGTCAGGCGAGAAGAGTGTGGCGAACGGTTTGGCCGATGGCCTTGGTGGGCTGGACTACGTGGCAAGAGACATCATCAAGGCAGAGCAGATTGTCGACTTTACCGAAGAAGACTCGTTTTCTGAATCGCTTGCCCGGCGGCTGGGTACCAGCGCAGCTGACACGCTTTGGAGCAAGTTGCTATCGAGTACAGCAGCCAGTGGCCAGAGTCTCCGCTAGCCTTGCGTATTCACGGCTCAGCCCGCTCCGGATCGCGTGCCGCATGTCAAAATACATATAGCTATGCGGCGCAACGGCAAT
>JAJAYN010000081.1 GCA_026786225.1 Burkholderiales bacterium
ACGGGATTCAGGTCCTCGGTAATTTCGACCGCGCCCAACCCCAGCGTTACGCCGGCCATGAAGGTTCGGCAGGGTGCAGAAGAGCGCACGACGCCGATGGGAATCTTCAATTCACGCAACGCCGCACCGACGATACGCGCGTCCGCAGTGCCGACTGCACTTAGACTGTTCTCATCACATTTTTCGGCAGGCAGGCCCGCTTCCGTGTGACGCATGTACAACACGAATCCACCCTTGCGCAAGGCTTCAACCAGCGCAGCCCCGTTGAGCTCGTATGCCGGATCCACGATGGGCGGCGTGCCTGGCACGGCTGCGGGTGGTTGCGTTGGCAAATTTGTTGCTCCCTGCACAGGCGGCGGGTTTGCCTCCGGTGCCACAACTTGCGCAATGGCCGGCGCGAGCGAGACACTCAACGTCAGCAGAATGTACGTGACAAAGTAACGGGGCAGGGTTTTCATATTTTCGCAAATGCTGTTCCAGTTCGAATTGTCACACCAACGAGACAAAAAAAACAAGCAGCAATTTCGACGCTGCTAAAATGCCCGATTGTTTTTTCAAGCGCCGACATGACCGCCTCCTTCGAATCCACATTCAAACGTCTTATCCCTGCCGTCGATTTTTGCTCGCTGCGTTTCGTCGAAGAAACAACCGAGCAGCTTTCGGTACGGCAAAATATCGCAGAGCCCTCGCAGGCGTGTATCGACCGGGGCGTCATGATTACCGTGATCGACAAAGGTGGCTATGGCTACGCCGCCACCAGCGACTTGTCGGAATCGGGTCTGCGTGCGGCTATTACACGCGCGCATGAATGGGCGAAGCTCACTGCGGGACGCGGCGTTGCCGACTACTCCGCGTTCGCGATGCCCAAGCCGTCAGGCGAATACCGCACGCCGGTGCTACAGCCAACCCCGCTTTCCAAGCGCGAAAAATTCGAATGGCTCAGCGCCGAATCGGTTGCCTGCAAAATCGACGACCGCATTGTGGATTGGTCTGCGTCGTTCTGGACCACCCACACAAAACAGCTTTATGTGACCGCCGACGGTGCGATGGTCGATCAGGCGTTTGACTTTCTTGTACCCTCCCTTGCCGTCACCGCGTTCGCGGATGGTCACGCTCAAACGCGCTCTTTCGGTGGCCAGTACAACGGTTTTTGCCAGCAAGGCGGCGTGGAAATCGTTTCCCGTTCGGGATTTCATGGCTGTGGCAGGAGAACTGCCGAAGACGCACTCGCGTTGCTGGCGGCACCCAATTGCCCATCCGGGAAAATGGATGTCATCCTCATGCCCGACCAGATGATGTTGCAGATCCACGAGTCGATCGGCCATCCGCTGGAGCTTGATCGTATCCTCGGCGACGAGCGTAATTTCGCCGGTACCAGTTTTGTGACACTCGATATGTTCGGCAGCTACCAGTATGGTTCACCCTTGCTGAACGTCACCTTCGACCCGACCATGGCGCATCAGTTTGCGAGTTTCGCCTTTGACGACGACGGTGCCGAGGCAAAAAAAGCCTTCATCATCGAGAACGGCATTCTCAAACGCACCCTTGGCGGAACCATCTCGCAGGCCCGCGCTCATGCGCAGGGCGCGATGGTGGAGGGCGTATCGACGGCACGCTCGTGCTCATGGAACCGCGCACCCATCGACCGGATGTCCAATCTCAATATCGAGCCTGGCACCGCATCGCTGGAAGACATGATTGGGTCCATCGAAAACGGTGTGCTGATGCGCACCAATGTGTCGTGGTCCATCGACGACTCACGCAATAAATTCCAGTTCGGCTGCGAACTTGGGCAAGTGATCGAGAACGGTAAACTTGGGCATATCGTCAAGAACCCGAATTATCGCGGCATTTCCGCGACCTTCTGGCGTTCGCTTGCCATGGTTGGCAACGCCTCCACCCAGGAAGTCATGGGCACACCGTTTTGCGGGAAAGGCGAACCCAGCCAGGTTATCCGTGTCGGTCATGCCAGCCCGGCGTGCAAGTTTGCCAATATCGACGTGTTCGGCGCAGAGGATTGATTCGATGCAAACCTACTTTTATACCCTCGCCGATTTCATCACTAGCCAGACGCGCGTTGACGAAACCACCCTCGCCTATTTGTCAGCGGAAGATTCCAACTTCGTTCGTTTCAACAAAAATGCCGTCCGCCAGGCCGGCTCGGTAAAGCAACTGATGCTGACGCTTTCCCTGATCGCCAACCAGCGCCGCGCCGAATTGCGTGTGTCACTTTCAGGTGTACGTGAGAACGATGAGGCGCAACTGAAAGCCGTTCTCGAAACGCTTCGCTGCGATCTGGCCGATTTGCCGGAAGACCCCTACCTGCTGTTTAACCCGACGCCGCAATCATCTGAACACATTGGTCAATCACAATTGCCGGGTGATGCCGAGATGCTTGATCAGGTCATGAGTCAAGGCAAGGGTAAAGATCTGGTCGGTATGTTTGCATCGGGCGCTATCTACAAGGGCTTCGCCAATTCTCTCGGACAGCGCAATTGGCATCGCGTCGATAACTTCAATTTTGAGTGGTGCCTGTATCACGCCGCCGACAAGGCCGTAAAGAA
>JAJAYN010000082.1 GCA_026786225.1 Burkholderiales bacterium
AAGCGACTTTTCCAGCCTTTGATTGACAGCACCCAGTGGGACAACGTGCACCAGAACCACCGCGAATACCAGCAGTGTCACAACGCCTGCGACCAACCAGCGTAGCGCTCCGCCACTCTTTTTCCTGCCGCGCCGCTTGGGCATGGGACTGACTTCATCGTCACCGCGCTCATGCTGTTCAGCCAGCTCCTTGAGCCGGGCAACCTGTGCCTCGCGCTGGCGCTGCTCGGCCTCTTCTTCGGCGCGCGCTTTCTCCTCCGCCTTTTCGCGCCCCTGACGCTCGACGGCGATACGTGCTTCCGCGTCCTGTTCAATAAGCTCGCGTTGTGCCGTTTGTTCAGCCGCGTCTCGCAATGCGACTTCGCGCGCACGCATTTCTGTCAGTACTTTTTGTTCCGCCTCTTCCCGAGCCCGTCTTTCGGCGTCGAGCTTCGTCTGACTTTCACGATCAGATTTCTCGCGCATTTCCTGCTCGACCAGCATGCGCGCCTGCGCCTGGATTTTCGCTTCCTTCTCCGCCTGCAGCCTGGCTTGCATTTCGGCTTCGACGCGTGCGCGATCCTCCGCTTCCTCACGGGCCCGCGCTTCTAACCGTTGACGATTCTTTGCATCCAGTTGCTTGCGCGTTTCTGCTTCCGCTTCGGCCGCACGTCTGCCCTCTTCTTCGGCCTTCAGACGTACCGCAAATTCCGCAGAAGCTTTGGCCGCTGCCGCAGCCTGGGCCTCGGCCAATTTTCGTGACTCAGCCTCGACGCGGGCACTCTCCTCGCGGATTCTGGCGATCTGAATTTCCATTTCGGCGCGAATGCGGACTTCCTGTTCCGCGAGCATTTTCTTCGCTTCGACTTCCGCGTTGGCTTTTGCCTCCACTTCAACACGCGCGAGCATGCTGCGTTCCGCCGTCAACTGGTCCTCGAGCATGCGCCGTGCATCGTCACGCGCCTCGGCCATGATGGCCGCTTCCACTTCCGCACGGGCACTTTCTTCCACATCCGATTTCAGCAGGGTTTCCATCTCGGCGCGGACCTTCGCCTCGATTTCCTCTTTCAATTGATGGCGCAGATTGCGCTGGGCAGCTTCGAATTCCTGTTGCTGCCTTTTGGCGGCGGCCTCAGCCTGTACACGCGCCTCGGCGAGTGCACGGGCCTCGGTCTCGGCGCGCGCGCGCGCTTCTGCCAGCGATTGCGCTTCCGCTTCGGCGCGGGCGCGTGCGGCAGAAAGCGCTTTTTGCTGCTGCGCTTCCATTTCCGCCTGCTCGCGGGTCAGGGCCACACGGGCTTCGTTGGCGGTATCGCGTTGCTTCTTTTCCTCGGCAATCCTGCTGTCGAGCGCCAATCTCGCGGTTTCCGCGGCTGCTTGCGCGCGCCGCGCTTCCTCCAGTGCGCGCTCCTCGGCGTCTCGCCGTGCTTTGGCTTCCACGTCCAGCCTTGCACGCAATTGCGCCTCGCGCTCGGTACGGGCGCGGGCTTCGGTCTGCGCGCGCTCACGGGCCTGGGCGAGCGCCGCCTGCAACTCAGCGTCGTTTGTGGCGGGCGCGGGCGTGTGAACGGGCGCGGGCGCGGTGGCGCGCTCTACCTGGCCGGAAGATGCCGGCGTGCGGTATTGAGAAGGCTTGAAGGAGGCTGTTGCCGAAGGGTCGAACGCGGCCTTCTTGGGCGTCGTGAAATCGAAGTCGTCGTCATCGCCACCGAAATCGCTCAGTGGCTCTTCATTCTTGACTTCAAATACCTTTACGAAACCTTCTTTTTGCAGCGCGGACAATACTTTTGTCAGCGCTGGCATCGCGAGGTCGGATTTATCGACCAGCGCATCAACATTTGACTTGCCGTCGATTGCCTTCAACGCCCGCATCATCTCCCTTGAGAGCGACTGGGTCTTCTGATTCACCTGCGTCAGGCCCTTGGCGGTCTTGGTGAAAATTGTTTTTGCATCCATCGCTTGGCTCTTCTTTCAAAGACTGTTTTTGACAGCGCCGGAATCTTGATAAACCCGCCACTATTATTTAGGCTTTTGTGAGACAGGTTCCTGTAGCAGGTGGGGCCAACTTACGACAAGGGATAATCTTCTCACGAATCGCGAATTCGTGACAGTTGCTGGATGTTGCCAATGGTAACCGGCGCGGGTGCTGGTTGTTAACGAGACGAAAAATGGGCGCAACAGCTGCTCCGGTATCGTCCGATCCACCCGCCTATTTGCCGTCTCGTTCCCAGTAAGGAGGATCGCCGAAAATCTTCTTCATGAAATCGATAAACAGTCGCACCTTGGCTGGAAGGAATTTGCGGTCGGGATATACGGCGTAAATATCACTGCCCGGCATGGCAAACTTTGGCAACACTTCTATCAGTCTTCCCTTTTCGATTTCCTCTGACACTTCCCAGGCGCTGCGCCACGCAAGCCCGTGACCGGACAGCGCCCAGTGGGTCAACACCTCACCGTCATTGCAGTGCATGTCGCCAGCCACTTTCACCGTCGTGTTTTTGGTCCCGTCCCGAAACGCCCAGCTATCGGCAAGCCCGTCTTCGGTCGCTGTTACCAGGCAATTGTGTTTGGCCAGATCAGCGAGCGTGGCGGGTTTGCCATAGCGTTTGAAGTAGCTGGGTGAACCAATGACCACCCGATGATTACGCGCCAGCTTGGCCGCGATCAGGTCGGCATTTTTCAGGTCAGCGATGCGGATGGCCAGATCAACGCGCTCGTTTTTCAAGTCAACGATACGCTCGGACAGATGCAGCGTCACGTTCAGATTCGGGTGCGCATCCACGAATGCGGGCAGGTGTGGCGCGATGTGTTTTCGGCCAAAAGCAGTTGGCGCGGAAACAATCAGACGGCCGGAGGCACTACGCGCGCCGGCGGTGAGGGATTCTTCCGCGGCGCGCAGTTCGTTGAGGATGTTGCGCACATCCTCGAAGAACGCCACACCCTCCGGGGTTAACGTAATTTTTCGTGTCGAGCGCTTGAACAGCTTTACTTTGAGTTGCTCTTCCAACTGGTCGATGCGCCTGCCAATCATGGCGGGCGTGACACCTTCGTCTCGGGCCACAGCGGAAAGGCTTTCTGTCTTCGCGACATCCAGAAATGTTTGCAGTGCTTTTAGTCGATCCATGATTTCTCCAGGGGGCTTGGCCTCGAAGTATGAAATACTTTCTATTTGGTGGCGATTATCAATATTTTAGTATCGTAATACAATCTCTAGCTAAGCAAAAGTATTTCGCACACGTTTTTGCTTCTTATTGAAGGTTTGCACTTCCAATTTGCGTGCGGACATTTCCACACGACCACAGGAAAAACTCATGGCCACCCTCCCAAACCTGCCCGCCGGTCTCTCCATCAGCGGAAGTATTCCCCCCGCCTATGCCGACATTCTCACAACGGATGCACTGACTTTCTTTGTAAAGCTTGCAAACACGTTTGAACCAACCCGACAATCGCTGTTGGCCGTGCGCGCAATACGGCAAAAACAATTCGATGCTGGTACGCTGCCCGATTTTCTCCCCGAGACCAAACACATTCGCGACAGTAATTGGGTGGTCGCACCGGTCCCCGCCGACATCCAGGATCGCCGCATCGAAATCACCGGTCCCACCGACCGCAAGATGGTGATCAACGCACTTAACTGCGGTGCCAGCACCTTCATGGCTGACTTTGAAGATGCCAATTGCCCGACCTGGGAAAACATGATCGAGGGCCAGATCAATCTGCGCGACGCCAATCTGCGCACCATCACCTTCGAACAGAACGGTAAGCAATACAGGCTTAACGACAAACCCGCCGTGCTGTTCCCGCGCCCGCGCGGCTGGCATCTCGACGAAAAGCACGTCACGCTCAACGGCAAGATTGTCTCGGGCGCAATATTCGATTTCGCGCTGTATTTTTTCCACAACGTGAAGACGCTGCTTGCGCGTGGCAGTGGCGTTTACCTGTATCTGCCGAAAATGGAATCGCATCTCGAAGCGCGCTTGTGGAACGATATTTTCGTCGTGGCGCAGAACGAACTTGGCGTGCCGCAAGGTTCCATCAAAGGCACCGTGTTAATCGAGACCATCGTCGCGGCGTTCGAGATGGACGAGATCCTTTTCGAGATGAAAGAGCACAGCGCCGGTCTCAACATCGGCCGCTGGGATTACATTTTTTCGGCGATCAAGAAATTCCGCTTGAACAAGGATTTCTGCTTGGCTGACAGGAGTCAGGTAACGATGATGGCACCATTCCTGCGCGCCTACGCGCTCTCATTGGTGAAGACTTGTCATAAGCGCCAGGCCTTCGCGATGGGCGGTATGGCGGCACAAATCCCGATCAAGAACGATCCTGCCGCGAATGAAGCTGCAATGGAAAAAGTGCGTGCCGACAAATTGCGTGAAGTGACTGACGGCTGCGACGGCACCTGGGTCGCGCACCCGGGCCTGGTCGCGGTGGCAAAGGAAGTATTCGATAAACACATGCCGACGGCGAATCAGATCAGTCGCCAGCGTGATGACGTGAATTACACCGCGAAAGACCTGCTCGACTTTCGTCCCGAAGCGCCGATCACCGAAGCGGGCCTGCGCAACAACATCCAAGTCGGAATTCAGTACGTCGGTTCGTGGCTGGGCGGTAATGGTTGCGTGCCCATTTTCAATCTGATGGAAGACGCGGCGACGGCGGAAATTTCGCGCAGCCAGGTATGGCAGTGGATTCGGTCGCCCAAGGGTGTACTTGATGACGGCCGCAAAGTGACCAGGGAAATGGTCACGCCATTGATCAGGGACGAGCTCGCCAAGACACCGGCGATTGTCGGCGACGCGGTCTACGCCACCGGTAAATACGTGGAGGGTGCAGCGATGTTTGAGGCGCTCGTCATGGATGACAACTACGAGGAATTTTTGACGTTGCCGGCGTATCGCGCGATCGCTTGAGACGATTTCCTGAAGCGATTGCCACTGTCAACAAAAAGCCCGCGAACTGCGGGCTTTTTTTCTTCGCAGAAGTCGTTACACGGCGCTTTTTGCCACGCGAGACAGGCACTGCTGCGACAGACGCTGCCAAGCGTTGGCACGAAGTTCAGTTGACCTTCACAGCCAACAATACTTCCATTTCATCCATGATGGCGTTCATGCGCTTGTTCAACGCCTGAAAGGGTTGTGGTGTGGCCATTTCCACGCCTGCGCTCTTGAGTAACTGATATGGCGGCATGGAGCCGCCGGCACGCAGATAATAGCCGGTAGCCAGACTGACTGGTCCGGTCTGCGCATCAACACCTGTATAAACTTCAGGCAAGGAAACGAAACCCCGGCACTCGTGTCCAACCCGCTCAAGCACTATCTCGGCTGCATTTTCTCTCACTACCGGCGAAGCAATCTCGCGCCATGAAATGGAATACGCATGAAACGGAAACTGCTATCGATTGTTTTTGCCTTGGCGACGGCAGCGAACGGCGCGGCATGGGGAGCGGACGTATCGTATCCACCCGAATTGAAACCCGCACAGCAGGAGGCGAAGGCGGCTTCCCTGGCGGCGGAACTTCTGTCCCGTCATCACTACAAGGCAATGCAACTGGATGACGCGCTTTCGGCAAAGATTTTTGACCGTTATCTGAAGTCACTCGACCCAGAAAAAATCTTCTTCATTCAGGCCGATATTGACCAGCTTTCTGTCCATCGGACCAAGCTCGACGATGCCATCCGGAACGAAGATCTCAGCGCGCCTTTTGCCATCTTCAATCTTTTCGAGCAGCGCGCGGTCGAGCGATTTACGTACGCCCGCGCACTTCTCAAAAAGGGTTTCGACTTTACGAAGCGCGAAAGCTACCAGTTTGCAAGGGCAAAGGAACCCTGGCCAACATCCGAAGAAGAAGTGCGAGAGCTGTGGAGCAAAAGAGTCAAGAACGATTGGCTGCGGTTAAAGCTCGCCGGCAAGGATGAAAAAGGTATCGTCGAAATACTTGATAAGCGTTATGACAATTTCGTCAGGCGCATTGGTCGCATCAAGAGCGAAGATGCCTTTGCGACCTATATGAACGCATATACAACGACCATCGAGCCGCACACCAACTACCTGGGTCCAAGAGCGGCTGAGAATTTCAGCATTTCAATGAAACTTTCTCTCGTTGGCATCGGTGCCGTATTAACGGAGTCAGATGAATACGCGACGATACGAGAGCTGGTACCCGGGGGACCTGCAAGTCTTTCAGGCCAGGTAAATGTCGGAGACCGCATCGTCGGCGTCGCACAGGGCGAGAAGGGCGTCATGATCGATGTCATGGGATGGCGTCTGGACGACGCCGTTGCGCTGATTCGCGGTCCAGCAGATACAGTCGTGCAGCTTGATGTACTCCCGGTGGACGCCGGCCCTGATAGCCCGCGCAAACTCGTTTCAATCGTTCGCAAAGCGATCAGTCTGGAGCAGCAGGCGGCCAAGGTATCCATCCAATCCGTCACCGAGGGGAAGGAAACGCGTCGCGTCGGCGTGATCACGCTTTCTTCTTTCTATGAGGATGTCGCGGCCAGACAACGAGGCGACCAGAATTACAAAAGCGCCACCCGCGATGTAGCCCGCCTGCTGGATGGATTAAAGAAGGAACGGGTTGATAGTGTGCTGATCGACTTGCGAAATAACGGCGGCGGTTCACTTCCTGAAGCCATCGAACTCACCGGCTTGTTTATCGGCAAGGGTCCGGTAGTGCAACACCGCAACGCACGCGGCGTAATCAAAGTGGAGAGCGATGCCCGGGCAGTTGTTGTCTGGGATGGCCCGCTTGGTGTCCTCATCAACAGGGCATCCGCTTCAGCGTCGGAAATATTTGCCGCTGCCATTCAGGATTATGGCCGTGGCCTGATTATCGGCGAACCGAGCTTTGGCAAAGGCACCGTGCAAAGCGTCATTGATCTCGACCGAATTGCCAAGAATAGCAAGCCGCAATTTGGCGAACTCAAAATGACGATTGCGCAGTTTTTTCGCGTGAATGGCGGCACCACACAATTGCGTGGCGTGACACCGGATATCCTTTTTCCGCTCATTGCCGATCCGGAGAGCTTTGGCGAATCCAGTTACGACAACGCGCTGCCCTGGGTTCAGATCAAGCAAGCCGACTATTCGCCTGTCGGCAACTTGAAAGTGATGTTTCCCGTTCTGCAGGCGCTGCATGATGCGCGCGTGGCGAAGGACAAGGACTTCCAATACCTGCGAGAAGATATCGCCGAGTCCAAATTACAGCGCAAGAAAAACATGGTGTCACTCAATGAAATCGAGCGGCGCAAGGAACGCGATATTCAAGAGGCCCGGCTAATATCCCGTGACTCGAAGAAAGCCACGCGAAAGAATGCCGGCAAAACCGTAGCGGGCAGCGAGAGCGACCCGGAGAAGGACAGCGCGCAGCGGGATGATGGTCTGCAGGCGGGCGAACGGAAACTTGCCGTTGAACTCGCCGCTGAGAAAGTGCGGAAAAACGCGAACGACATTTTTCTGAAAGAAGCCGTCGCCATTCTTAGTGACCAGGTGAATGTGCTCGACGCCGGTGCAAGGGTCGCGGCGCGTGCCAAGCAGGGTTTCAGTGTGTTGCAGAATTAGAAACTCAATCAAGCAACGCACCTCTGACGACCGTTGGACAAAGGGTAGGCGTCAACACCGCATAAATGCCGCTAAAACTCATACTCCAGTTGTAGCCGCAATGTGGAGTCCGGTGCAGCCTTGCTCGCGCCAACGAGCCACGCTAAATCGTATTGGATGGCTTCGCGCCGACCCATCGGAATCTTTCCGAGCAGAGCCGGACCGAGACGGTGATTTTGTTTTTCTCTGGCATCCCAGTGATTCCATTTACCCAGCTCGCCAAACGCTTGCACGCCGAATTCGATTTCTCGCATGAGCCGGTACTTGGCCTGTAGCTGATAGTGAAGCTCAGTTACCTGCGGCTCGCTTCCTGAGCCGACGCGCACATTTCGCTTCAGGAAGAGGTTTGTATTGACTTGGACCTTGGCGAACTCGGTTTGCACCAGCGGTCCAAATCTGAATTCGAAGCCCTCGCTACGCTCCCGCGGAATTTCCAGCTCTACAAAAACCGCAAGATCGGCCCAATACTTGCCGGTTTCAGTCAGCAGGAACTTGTTTTCCCATTCGAACGCATCGTATCGCGTCTTCTCATTTGGCGACTTTTGGTATTTGACATACGCCTCCGTAAACCAGTATTGCGTCACGCCGTATCCCAAGCCGAGTGTGCCAGCCGCGACGCGGCCTTCGCCGTCGGCGAGCTTGCTCGTGCCGAATTTCATTTCCAGTTCACGTTCCCCATATTCGATAGGTGTCGTCTTGACATAGTCGGCGGGATCCGCTGTCGCGACGGTAGGCAGGGCGACGAAGGCGAGGAAGCCAACAAATATTCCATTTCTCATTAGTCTGTCTTTTTCATTTTTTTGCACTGATCGTGCGCGATTTGGCCCATTGCGTTCCGAGTGCGATCGCAATGGCGACTGTCACGTAGAACAAAACCTGTATGCCAGCCGGATGGGCGTCATACCCTACGAGTCCATGCAGCACCGCCCCGGCAGGGGATTCGTTCGGCATGAAATTGGAAAAATCCCATAGCGGGGCACTGAGGCTCGGTAAAAGATCGGCCTGTACCAGAAAACGCGCCGCTTGGGCTGCCATTCCAGCGGCTAGCAAAATGACGAGCACGGAAATCACCGAGAAGAACCACCGGACCGGAATTCTCAATAGCCCCATGTAGAGCGCCAGGCCCGCAGCAGCCCCTCCAGCGAGTCCGAGCGCACCGCCACCGATCATCTCGACGAGGCTCGTCGTTCCGGTAACGGAAATACCGTAGAGGAACAGCACCGTTTCCGCTCCCTCGCGAAGTACTGCAACCGCGACCACCACCAACAAGATTGAGAGTGATTGTCGTCCACCGCGAATCGCGCCGCCAAGCGATCTAGCCTGCTGTGAAATGGCTTGTCCACGACTGGCCATCCACATGCTGTGCCAGGCCAGCATCACCACTGCCGCCCCCAGGATGCAGGCATTAAACAGCTCCTGGCCGATGCCATCAGCAAACTGCGCAATCGCGCCCATGCTCGCAGCAATGATTGCGGAACCCAAAAGACCAAGCATGGCACCGCCGAATAACCAGCGACCCCTTGCCGGGATCCCTCTGGTTGCCGCAGCGACGATGCCGATGACCAGTGCGGCTTCGAGTACTTCCCGGAAGATAATCAATGATGTGGCAAACATGCAAGCTCCTATTTGGCGACGATGAAGCCCTTGGCGGTCTTTTCGTTGAACTCGCCGACAAACGGATAGGTTCCGGCGGCAAGAGGCCCGATGTAAACCGTACCGGTGGACTTGCCCGGAATCACCTTTTCTCGATTCAGCGGATGACTCTCGAATTCTTCTGGTGTCGAGTCGCGATTCTCGATCACGAGTTTTACCTTTTTGCCGGTCGGGACGTTCACGGTTTCAGGCTGGAATCGATGATTTTCGATAACCAGTTTGATTTCGATATCGGCGGCAAAAGCTGTCATGGAAGCGCTTATCAACAAGAGTGCGAATATTTTTTGCATGGAAGTTTTCTCATCAAAAAGTTTGGTAAAGCGAATGCTAATCGTTCTTATTTAGAATTGCAAGTATTAATTTGCATGGTGGTTATATGCGTACTGCTTCTAATGGCGGATTCGAAAAAACTCGGGATAAAGGCACCCGCTGACGGCGGCCGCGCAGCACCGCACTTGACGAAGACTTTTTTTTCGTTCAAACTTTTCAGTAATTACTGAAATTACAGGAATCGCTTGAACGAAAGAATATGAAAAACCTCTCCCCACTAGTCCAGAACTTTGTCCTGCACTTCGGCGAAATGGGTAGCCGCTGGGGAATCAACCGTACGGTAGGCCAGATCTACGCGCTGCTTTACCTATCCGACCGTCCACTTAACGCCGACGAGATCGCCGAAGCGCTGGACTTCTCGCGCTCCAACGTCAGCATGGGGCTGAAGGAACTCGAGTCCTGGCGGCTGGTGCGGCTGCAGCATCTGCCGGGTGACAGACGCGAATTTTTCTCCGCGCCCGAAGATGTGTGGCTGATTTTCAAAACGCTGGCCGAAGAGCGCAAGAAACGCGAGCTCGATCCCACGCTGTCGATGTTACGCGATGCGGTGATCACCGAAGCGAGCGAACCTGGCGACAAATTCGCGCAACAGCGCATGAAGGCGATGCACGACTTGATCGAGCTCGTCAGCAGCTGGTTTACCGATGTACATAAGCTCGATCAGGAAACGTTGGTGCAATTGATGAAGCTTGGCTCCAGGGTGCATAAGCTGCTTGAGTTCAAGGGCAAGCTGATGATCGTGCCCGGCGGCAGGAAATCGACGACGTAACGCATCGCCCTGGAGAAAGGTTAGAAATAGGAAATATCATGGACGCACTCATGCTCGCGCGCATACAGTTTGGCGCTAACATCACCTTTCATATTCTCTTCCCCACCATCACTATTTCGTTGGCTTGGCTACTGCTGTTTTTCAAGCTGCGCTTCAATGCGACCGGCGATAAAGCGTGGATGCAGGCATACACCTTCTGGGTCAAAGTGTTTTCGCTCACCTTTGCACTCGGCGTGGTTAGCGGCATTACGATGTCGTTTCAGTTCGGCACCAACTGGCCGGGGTATATGCAGACGGTGGGAAACATCGCCGGGCCGCTGCTGGCCTATGAAGTATTGACGGCGTTCTTTCTGGAAGCTGGCTTCCTGGGCGTCATGCTGTTCGGGTTCAAACGGGTGCCGGACAAGGTCCACACGTTTGCCACCGTGATGGTTGCAGTCGGCACGTCACTCTCGGCATTCTGGATACTGGTGCTCAATTCATGGATGCATACGCCCGTCGGTTTCGAGATGATCGATGGAAAGGCGCACGCCACCGACTGGCTGGCGATATTGTTCAATCCATCCTTCCCGTATCGCTTCACGCACATGATGATCGCCTCCGGCCTGACCAGTTCGTTCCTGCTGGCGGGGGTGTCTGCTTATCGATGGATGCGCAATGATCGCGGGCCGGATGTCAGCTATGCCATCAAGACAGGTGTCTTTGTCGCAGCGCTGCTGATTCCAATACAGATTCTTGTCGGTGATCTGCATGGGCTGAATACATTGAAGCACCAGCCCGCCAAGATCGCGGCCATCGAAGGCATCTGGCACACCGAGCGCGGCGCGCCTTTACTGTTGTTCGCCCTACCTGATGCGAGTGCGAAGAAAAATAATTTTGAAATCGGCATCCCCAAGGGTGCGGCACTGATCCTCACCCACGACATCGATGGCGAGATAAAAGGGCTGAATGAATTTCCCGACAAGCATCCGCCGGTGGCGCCGCTGTTCTGGGGATTTCGCATCATGGTCGGGGTGGGCATGCTGATGCTGGCGGTGTCGTGGCTGGCCGCATGGACGATATGGCGGCGCAAAGACTTGCACCCCTGGCTGGTGCGTGGGTTGGTGGCGATGACATTTTCCGGCTGGGTGGCAACCGTGGCGGGCTGGTATGTGACGGAGATCGGTCGGCAGCCCTGGCTGGTGTACGGCGTGCTCACCACCGCGCAAGCGGCTGCGCCTAACGTTGGTGCCACCGCGATTGTGGGCACACTCATCATGTATCTGGCGCTCTATCTTGCGCTCACGGTGGCCTATGTGACCGTGGTTTTCTATATGGCACGCAAAGCGATGATCATCGCCAATATGCCGCCGCCGGTGCTCGATCCGATGGTCGCTGTTGTTAACGCTGCGGGAGATTGAGATGGGGTTGGGTATGGGGTTGGATAGCGCATTCTGGTTGCCAGTGATTTTCATGGTGCTGATGGGCGTGGCGATGCTGTTGTACGTATTGCTCGATGGCTTCGATCTGGGCGTGGGTGTGTTGCTGCGCGGTGCCACCGACGAGCAAAAAGACGTGATGATTTCTTCCATCGGCCCGTTCTGGGACGCCAATGAAACCTGGCTGGTACTGGGCATCGGCCTCTTGCTCGTGGCCTTTCCGCTGGCGCACGGCGTCATCCTCACCGCTCTGTATCTGCCAGTGGCGCTGATGCTTGCAGGCCTGATTTTGCGC
>JAJAYN010000083.1 GCA_026786225.1 Burkholderiales bacterium
AAGCCAAGAAAGACAAAGAAGCGAAGATCGCCGCTGCAAAAGCTGAAGCCGATGCAAAGAAAGCCGAAGCTGCTGCAAAGAAAGCTGAAGCCGCTGCTGCAAAGAAAGCTGAAGCACCGAAGAAGTAATTCTTTTCGGTCCGGATCAGCCTTCGGGCCGGTTCGCCGTAATATGAAAGGCGAAACCTCGGTTTCGCCTTTTGTATTTTTGGCATCTCCGCGCTTGCGTGACAGGCGCCTCTCGAATCTGGACTAGTTTCATGAACAACAAAATTGTCGTCGGCCTGTCTGGTGGTGTTGACTCCGCGGTTTCGGCCTTGCTGCTGAAGCAACAAGGCTTCGACGTGATCGGGCTTTTCATGAAAAACTGGGAAGACGATGATGACGACCAGTATTGTTCAACGCGTCAGGATTTCATCGATGCCGCCGCAGCGGCCGATGTCATTGGCATCGACTTTGAAGCTGTGAACTTCGCCGCTGAATATAAAGACCGCGTATTCGCCGAATTCCTGCGCGAATATGCTGCAGGGCGCACGCCGAATCCTGACGTGCTGTGCAATGCGGAAATTAAATTCAAAGCGTTCCTTGACCACGCACTTAAGATGGGGGCTGCCAAAATCGCGACGGGTCACTATGCACGGGTACGCGAAGTCGATGGCACCTTTGAGTTGCTCAAGGGAGTCGATCCTGGCAAGGATCAGAGCTATTTCCTGCATCGACTTAACCAGCACCAATTGTCCAAGTCTGTCTTTCCAGTCGGACATTTGCACAAAACGGAGGTGCGAAGATTGGCATCGGTCGCAGGCCTGCCAAACCACGCCAAAAAGGACTCGACGGGCATATGTTTTATTGGCGAGCGTCCATTTCGCGATTTCCTGCAACGCTACCTGCCACGTGAGCCTGGCGAGATGGTCACCCCGGAAGGGCGATCCATGGGATGCCATGAAGGATTGATGTATTACACGATTGGTCAGCGTCAGGGGTTGGGTATTGGCGGCACGAAGAGCGATGCGGATGGTGCCAGGATCACCCTGGCTGGTATAAAAAGTAGTGAGGGCGACCCTTGGTTTGTTGCAGGCAAAAATATCGAGCGCAATGAACTTGTGGTTGTGCAGGGTCACGACCATCCCCGGTTGCTGAAACGTACGCTCGCAGCGCAGGATGCGACATGGGTAAGCGGGCAAAAGCCCGCTAAAAAAACTTTCGGGGCCAAAACGCGGTATCGGCAAGCGGATTCAAGCTGTGAGCTAGACAGCACGACGGATGGCGCTTGCGAAACCAGTTTCGCGCTTCGCTTTGTACAAGCGCAGTGGGCAATCACGCCGGGTCAATCGGCCGTGGTCTACGACGGGGAAATTTGCCTCGGAGGTGGCGTTATCTCGCACTGATCCGTTTTGCTCACTGTCGCAATTCCCGGTAACTAAAAATATGTAGAACGCCATCTCGAGCGGCATTTCAGCCAACTTCAACGCCTTCAAGTGGACCCCTGGCTACCTAGCCTCCGAAGTTTTCGATGTTTCGAAGCACTATCCAGTTGTTGCCCCACAGGTGCGGACACGCTTCCGCGAGCTGACGCGCCTCTTCTTCGCCTTCTGCCTTGATAATAAAATGCCGCCAATGACATCCCTTGGCTCCGCAAATGGCCCATCACTGATGACTTCAGCACTACTGCTGCGACGCAGGATTTTCCCGCCCTCATCAGTCAGCTTCTCGCCACTTACCAAGTGCCGAGCCGTGGTAAAAACCCTAGTACTGGCGCGGCTTGCGGTGGGTTTTTGCTCTGCAATACCCGCCGAATGGCGATCTGAGTGACTAGTTGCAGGTATTGAGTCGCCAGCAGCGCCCAGTCTACGCGGGCGGTCGCGGATTTTATGTTTCTTGTCTAAGCGGGCGGCGTGGTATCTACAAATGACGGCATGGCTTCGAGGCGTTCAATCCATTTCCTGAGATTGGGATGATCGGCGCGCCATGGCACTTCCGGCAGCCGAAACTCCATCCAAAGAAGGGCACAGGCCAGCGAAATGTCGCCAAGTGTCACTGAGAGGCCCTGGCAGTATTCGCGGTCACCCAACTCTCGCGCCGCAGCCGCAATACCGGCATCGACCTTGCCACGCTGGCGTGCCAACCAGTCTTTGCTTTGCAGGGTTTGATCGCGCTTGCGCTCAAGAAAAAGCGCGATGCCGGCGTCGGCAATACCGTCGCCCAACGCTTCCCAGCGCTTTACCAGCGCACGCTCACGTCCACCATCAGGAATCAGTCGCGACACGGGTGTGACACCATCGAGATATTCAGCGACGACCCGCGAATCATAGAGCGGCATCCCGTCATCCAGAACCAGTACCGGAATTTTGGTCAGAGGGTTGTGTTGCGTCACCGCGGTATCGGTGGACCAGACATTTTCTTCCATGAAATCGCATTCAATGCGTTTTTCTATCATCACGATACGGACTTTACGAACGTACGGGCTGGTGCGGGATCCATACAACTTCATCGTGATTCTCATGCTGTGACTGGACGAGAATTATATCATTGCGCTATTGACCAGCTCTCGTTTGCGAGCGCCCGCCAGCCTCTTGAGCGCGGGCAAAAGGGCGGGCTAAAAACACGCCGGTGTTAAAATCGTCGCTATTCCTCTTCAGGTTTGCACATGACCTCACCCTTGGCGCTCACGGCGCTTACCGCACTCTCGCCGCTCGATGGCCGCTACGAACGTAAAGTCGCAGGATTGCGCGCCTATTTCAGCGAGTTCGCGCTGATCAAGTACCGCGTGCATGTCGAAATTGAATGGTTGATTGCGCTTTCGCTTGACGCGCAGATCGCAGAGTGTCAGCTGTTCTCGACAGAAACAATCGCGGCTTTGCGTGCCGCGGCGACCCAATTTTCAGTCAGCGATGCCGAGCGCGTCAAAGCGATCGAGTCCACCACCAATCACGATGTAAAGGCGGTCGAATACTGGTTGCGCGAACGATTTGCCACTAATGCCGAGGTCACAAAATCGCAGGCGTTTATCCATTTCGCATGCACCTCGGAGGACATCAACAACCTTTCGCATGCCCTGATGCTCAAAACCGCACTCGACGCCGTACTGGTACCGGCAATCGCGCGCATCAGCGGGAAGCTTCGTGCGCTCGCACACGCGCATGCAGCCATTGGCATGCTCGCGCACACGCATGGTCAAGCTGCGTCGCCGACCACGCTCGGCAAAGAAATGGCCAATGTCACTTATCGTCTGCAGCGCGGTGAGCGGGCAATTCTCGACGTCGAGATATTAGGCAAGATCAATGGTGCAGTTGGCAACTACAATGCCCACCTTTCGGCGTATCCATCGTTCAACTGGCCCGCATTTTGCGAGCGTTTTGTCGAAGGGCTAGGCCTCACGTTCAACCCCTATACGATCCAGATCGAACCGCACGATTACATGGCTGAATTGTTCGACGCCATCGCGCGCGTAAACACCATTCTCATCGACCTCAACCGCGACATCTGGGGCTACATCTCACTGGGGTATTTCAAGCAGATAACCAAAGCCGGAGAAATCGGCTCCTCGACGATGCCGCACAAGGTCAATCCCATCGACTTTGAAAACTCCGAAGGAAACCTGGGACTGGCGAACGCCTTACTGCGGCACATGGCGGAGAAACTGCCTGTCTCCCGCTGGCAGCGCGACCTCACCGATTCGACGGTGTTGCGAAATATGGGGGTGGCATTCGGCTACAGCGTGCTGGCCTACGACTCGCTGGCGCGCGGCCTCGATAAACTTGAAGTCAATCAAGCGAAGATCGCCTCACATCTCGATGCGAGTTGGGATGTGCTCGCTGAACCCATTCAAACCGTGATGCGCAAGTACGGTATCGACGACGCCTACGAACAACTCAAGGAACTCACGCGAGGCAAGGGTGGCGTCGATCAGGATTCGCTACGCGCATTCATCCGCACTTTGCGTATTTCAGAGTCGGACAAGACGTTGCTGCTGGCCCTGACACCAGAAAACTACATTGGGTTGGCTAGCCAACTGGCCGCGAAGATTTAGCTGGGCTATTTCTCGGTGAGCTTTTCGAGCGCGGATTCGTCAGTCAGGAAATGTGCCCGGCACCGCTGGTGAAAACCTGCATTCAAGCCCAGCGCGGTAGCTAAAATTCGATAAACTCCAGCACTGGCGCGCCTCTCGGGCAGAAAAAGGCTGAAACGGCAAGGTGGACGGGGAGTTTTGCTTTGCACCGACGCCGCGCCCGAGGGAACGCCCAGTTCCCGACAGCGGCACTGCCGTCCCTCACAGGAGGTTGTGCAGCAGTTACGCGCCGCTTTTCATCAGTTCACGAAGCAATGCCTCAGCTTGTTTCTTGTTCAGCATGCCTTTTTTTCCGTGTCCATTTTGTCGAATGCCGTTTCGATTTTCTTCATCATGTCGGCTTTCGATGTCATGTAGGTATTGGGTGCGCCATCACCTTTTTGCAGTTCCAGTAAAAATTCCATCGCCCGCTTTTCTTCAAGCATGCCTTTTTTGCTCGTATCCATTTTGTCGAACATCTGTGCAGCCATCTTCATGACTTCAACTCTTGAGAGCATGCCGTCCTTGTTGACGTCGTACTTCGTCACAAAGCGTTCGACATCGGCCTGCGTCACATCGGCAAACGACAGCGTCGACAAACCCATCATGGAAACGGCAAGCGTACCCACTGCAATCTTCAGCAACGATTTTTTCATTTTTAATACTCCTTCGATAGTGTGTGGTGTGGGTGGGCGGGACCGGCAAAAGGACGCAATTCATTTCCCTCTATCC
>JAJAYN010000084.1 GCA_026786225.1 Burkholderiales bacterium
CAGCTGGTATTCGCGGAGGTTCTGGTCCACGTTGTCCCACTGGGTGCTGTCAATCAAAGGCTGGAAAAGTCGCTTGCCGTATGGTTACATGACGACGTGTCGTCCGGCGGTTTGCGCGTGTCCCTGTTCCCGCGGCCACATGTCAATATCGAGAACCTGTCGCTGGGCAAGGTTCTAGACGCTAAAGCCACCAGTGGCAAGCTCTACATGGATCTGGCGACGTTGTTCGGCGACCGTTTTGTGATCGATACGCTGGAGCTGACCGACGTAAGCATTGCTGCAGAAGCACTGCCGCGCGCGCTGAAGTGGGCCGATACGGAGGGGCGCGGCAAGGGCATCGAGATTGGCAAGATTGTGTTGCGTGGCGTAAAGGCCAATGTGAACGGCGTGGCGCTGGATGAGTTTGACGCCGAACTGAAGCTCGACAAGGCGGGCAAGATAGTGCAGGCGTCGGCCCGGGCCAAAGACGGCAAGTGGAATGTCGACGTCGTTCCCAATAAGCCGACAGCGGATGCGGTAGCGGGCACGGGGGTCAATGATCCGTGGGCCATCGAGTTTTCTGCGCGCGGCATGAATCTGCCGTGGGGCACGCCCTTGCCCGTCACCAGCCTGAACGCGAAGGGCACGATGTTCGACGAGGGAATGGTTTTCCCACAATTTGATGCGAAGCTGTTTGACGGTTCGGCGTCCGGCAACTTGAAAATTTCATGGAAGCAGGGCGTGTCTTTCAATGGTGAAATCGCAGTTGAAAAACTCAAGGTCGATCAGCTTACGCAGGTGTTTACGCGAGATATTTCGCTATCCGGAAAACTCGATGGCAAGTTTGCCGCTTCTGCTCAGGCAGCCACCGTTGGCGCGCTGCTCGACAAGCCAAACATCCAGGGTAACTTCGAGGTGAAGGACGGGACGGTTGGCAACGTCGATCTGGTACAGGTAATGCGGTCGCCGGGAAGTGTCGGGGGCCAATCGAAGTTCAGCGATCTCACCGGGCAGTTGCGTATCGCCGACGGCGTGATCCACTACGAAAAAATGAAACTTACTGGGGGCGTGCTGCTGGCCAATGGCAATATAAATGTCGTGCTTGCGACCAGTGCTCTTTCCGGCGGCGTGAGCTCGGAAATACGTTCCAGCGTGGCACAGGATCGCGCCTCATTCAGCGTGGGCGGTAAAGTTTCACGACCGGCACTGCGTCGCGGCGGCTAACGTATCGGGCCACGTTGCCGGTACGTGTCAAGAAATTAATGAAAGTCCAAGACCGGCGCGGCTCGCGGCCAATAATTGCGAAACCTATGTAATCCGCCTGCGTAACTCGGCGACGGCGGCCAGAGACAGTCGCTCCAGCAGTGTGGTCGATGCAGTATTGACGCTCAACGGCGGTCTGAGGCTCTGTACCGGGCTTGAACGCGTCAGTTCAAACTAGCCTGGTGTTATTAGTCATTTTCTTCACCGCCCGGCAGGTCGGCTGGCGGGTGAGAGCGTCACAAGTTTAGCGTCACGACACAAAGAGGCAACATGAGCGAACGTCCGGATTTCATGCGTCATTGGCGCGATTTGGAAGGCACCGACAATGCACATTACAGCGACAGCGATGAGTTACTCTCCATCAGAGCGCCTGTCGGCAAACTGCTCGGCTTGACGCGCATCGGCATTCATCACGAGCGTTTGCTGCCCGGACGCCGTACCTCGTATCCGCACGCTGAAAGCGCCGAGGAAGAATTTGCGTTTGTGCTGGAGGGCAATCCGGATGTGTGGATTGACGGCACCCTCCATCGTCTGCAACCCGGCGATTCAGTGGCCTTCCCGGCCGGCACTGGCATCTGCCACACGTTTCTGAACAATACTGATTCGGAGGTGAGGCTGATGGTCATCGGCGAGAAACCGAAAGCCGAGAACCGGATTCACTACCCGATGAATCCTGCGCACGAAAAAACGCGTAAGGATGCGTGGACCGATGTCCCGCCAAGGGTGTTGGGTGGGCACGATGGGAAGGCGCGGGCGGGTACGGGGTAGGACGCCGTACTCATCGAAGTCAGGTCAAAGGAATTACTGCGAAACTTCATAAGACAGCGTTTCATAGAACGCCATTCGGCGGACCTCGCAGCCTCAAATTGCTCCGAGAGCCGCACCAGTGCTTGTGCTATGGCTTTCGCGTATGGTCGGAGCCATTTCGCTAGGCTGAAACCTCCACACCCTTCCAAAACGCCACCCGCCCCGCAATCTGTCTCGCTGCATCCTTGGGCTCGGGGTAATACCAGGCCGCATTTTTGTTCACGTTGCCATCAACAACCACATCGTAATAGTGCGCCGTACCTTTCCACGGGCACACGGTCTGGTGCGAACTGGTTTGCAAATTTCCCGCAAGCACTGAAGCGAGCGGGAAATAGATGTTTCCTTCCACCACTACCGTATCAGCGGTGGCCGCTTCTGCAATAACTTTACCCTGCCAGGTTGCTGTCGCCATCTCGATCTCCTCGTATTCGATTCACTCTGCCGCTTGCGCGGTTTCCGGCTGGTAGGTCAACAGCGGTGGGCAACTGCAGAACACGTTCTTGTCGCCGTAAACGTTGTCGACGCGGCTGACCGGTGGCCAGTATTTGGTCTGTTTCAATGCCTTGACCGGGAATGCGGCGCGCTGGCGCGTGTAGTCGTGCGCCCACTCGTCGCTCATCACCATCGCAGCGGTGTGCGGCGCGTTGCGTAACGGATTATCTTCACGGTCTGATTTGCCTTCTTCCACAGCGCGAATTTCTTCGCGGATGGTGATCATGGCGTCGATGAAGCGGTCGAGTTCCTCCTTCGATTCGCTCTCGGTCGGCTCCACCATCAGCGTGCCGGAAACGGGGAATGAAAGTGTCGGCGCGTGAAAACCAAAATCGACCAGGCGCTTGGCGATGTCTTCGGCGCTGACGCCGGTTTTCTCCTTGAACACGCGCGGGTCGAGGATGCATTCGTGCGCGACCAGGCCGCCTTTGCCGGCGTACAGCACCGGATACTGCGGCGCCAGTTTCGCGGCGATGTAGTTGGCGTTCAGGATCGCCACCTGTGTAGCCTGCTTCAGCCCTTCCGCGCCCATCAGCGTGATGTATGCCCAGGAGATGGCCAGGATGCTGGCGCTGCCGTAGGGCGCTGCAGACACCGGGCCGACAGGATGGTCGCGGTCGATGGTGGCGCGGGCGGGCAGGTACGGTGCCAGATGCGCGCGCACCGCGACCGGGCCCACGCCGGGTCCACCGCCACCGTGCGGGATGCAAAAGGTCTTGTGCAAATTGAGATGTGACACATCCGCGCCAAACTTGCCGGGACGTGCCGTGCCGACCAGTGCGTTCATGTTTGCGCCGTCGAGATAGACCTGGCCGCCATGCTCGTGCACGATCTTGCAGATGTCGACGATGGCGTCTTCAAACACGCCGTGCGTGGACGGATACGTCACCATCAGCGCGGCGAGATCGTTCTTGTGTGCTTCGGCGTGACGTTTCAAATCGGCAATATCGACGTTACCGTCGTTGTCGCAGGCAACCACGACCACGTCCATGCCGGCGAGGTGCGCTGAAGCCGGGTTGGTGCCGTGTGCGGAGCTGGGGATCAGCACGATATTGCGGTGTGCCTCATTGCGCGCGCGGTGGTAGGCCTGAATCGCCAGCAAGCCCGCGTATTCGCCCTGCGCACCGGAATTAGGTTGCAGCGACACCGCATCGTAGCCGGTGATTTCGCACAACATTTTTTCGAGATCGGTGATCATCTCGCGATAGCCGACCGTCTGGTCGTCCGGCGCGAAGGGATGGATATCGGCAAATTCCGGCCAGGTCACCGGGATCATTTCGGTGGTGGCGTTGAGCTTCATGGTGCAGGAGCCCAGCGGGATCATGGTGCGGTCCAGCGCAAGATCGCGATCAGCCAGCATGCGCAGGTAGCGCAGCATCGCGGTTTCTGAATGATGGCGATTGAACACCGGATGGGTGAGGTACACCGAAGTGCGCTGCAAATCGGCGGGTAGCATCATGTCCACGGACGCTTCGATGGCCGCGAATGCGGGGGGCGTTTTGCCTTCCGGCGCGAATACCAGCCACAGTGTTTCGATGTCTTCTGCTGTCGTGGTTTCGTCAAGCGACACGCTCACCGAGCCGGTGTCGATGCGGCGCAGATTGATCTTCTTTGCCAGTGCACGCTGCATGATGGTGTCAGTTTCAGCGCCGGTGTGGACTTTCACGGTATCGAAAAATGCAGCGTCGGCTATGTTGTGGCCGAGCAATGCCACCCCTTTGGCGAACGTGGCTGCGAGTCTGTGTACATACAGCGCGATGCGCTTCAAGCCGACTGGACCGTGGTACGCGGCATACATCGATGCCATCACCGCGAGCAATGCTTGCGCAGTGCAGATATTGCTGGTCGCTTTTTCGCGGCGAATATGCTGTTCGCGTGTCTGCAAGGTGAGTCGATAAGCGGGGTTGCCCATCGTGTCGATGGATACACCAACGAGACGCCCCGGAAGCTGGCGTTTGTACGCATCCTTGCAAGCCATGAAGGCCGCATGCGGGCCACCAAAGCCCATCGGCACACCGAAGTGCTGCGAATTGCCGATGGCGATATCTGCCCCCAGTTCACCCGGCGGCGTGAGCACCGTGAGGCTGAGCAGATCTGTGGCCATCGCGACCACGGCACCCTTGATCTGAACCGACAGAATGAGTTTGCGATAGTCGATCACTGCGCCCGTGGATGCCGGGTATTGCAGTAGCAAGCCAAAAATATCGTGCTCAGCCGCTTTAAACGCGTCGCCGACGATGACTTCAATGCCCTGGCCTTCTGCACGCGTGCGCACGACTTCAATCGTTTGCGGGTGGCAGAGATCAGACACCAGAAATTTTGGGCTCTTGGCTTTGGCGAATCGCCGCGCCAGCGACATCGCTTCGGCGGCGGCAGTGCCTTCATCCAGCAGGGAGGCATTGGCGATATCGAGCCCGGTCAGGTCACTGACCATCGTCTGGAAATTCAGCAGCGCTTCGAGGCGCCCCTGGGAAATCTCCGGCTGGTAGGGTGTGTAGGCGGTGTACCAGGCCGGGTTCTCCAGCACGTTGCGCAGGATCACTTTCGGCGTGTGCGAGTGGTGATAGCCCATGCCGATGTAATTCTTGAATACCTTGTTCTTGCCGGCCAGCGTTTTCATCATTGCCAATACTTCGGGCTCGCTGCGGGCGGATGGCAACGCGAGCGGCGTGTCAGAGTGGATGCTCTTCGGAACGACGTCGGCGATGAGTGAGTCGAGCGTGGCGCGATTGAGTACGCTCAGCATGGCCCGCTGGTCTTCAGCGGAGGGGCCAATGTGGCGGGCGATAAAGGCATCGCGGGAGGCCAGGGAAGCGAGGGTGGGGCGGATGGCGGTCATGAATGTTCTCAGCAATTATTCTATGTTTTCGTTTGTCCGGGTCGGGGCAGGCACGACTGCGGGGCAGCTGTGCCTGGACCAACTCAGTTCGAGTGATGATTTCGCAGGGAGCTATCTGCAGG